>JAZKDS010000417.1:6639-7568 GCA_040387455.1 Bacteroidota bacterium | reverse complement strand
ATACAATTAGGGATAAGATGATCAATAATACCTATTAAACCAAATCCTACATTTACGATTATTAGTTTCAATTGGCATTTCCACTTGATTACGAAAAAAACAAAAGCATTCTGTACCTCTTACGTTTAGCTATTGCTTTTATCAAACTGCTTTACCACTTTTTTCTTCCTGAAAAAATTACCACCAAAAAATCCGCCAAAGGCACCGGCAAGCAGCGGTAAGTATAAATTATAGTCAAACACAAAATAAGCTATGGTAGCAATTATCATGTTTATAATCACAAAAACAAGCAACCCAATTGCCGCACGAGAAGTAAAAAAATGGATGATTTTACTCATAAAAAATTGTAATTTATTGTAAATCACAAAGGTAGTAAAAAGAAAAAACCTCCCATAAATGGGAGGTTTTCCGTTGGTCCACAAGGACTCGAACCTTGAACGACTGCACCAAAAACAGTAGTGTTACCATTACACCATAGACCAATTGTGCTTTATTGCGGTGCAAATGTAGTACTATTTTTTTCCAATCCAAATTTTACATTAAAAAATATTAAAAAAATATTTTTAGCGTTGTTCTATACATATAAAACAGTTTCTTTGCAGTACAATACATGTTGCACATTTATGAACAACCTTACCTTTAAAAAATGGAATACCATAACAGGCTGGGCACTCTTTGCCGTTGCCATGGTGGTATATTGCCTGACTGTAGAACGCTCCCTTAGTTTTTGGGATTGCGGCGAATACATTTCAACCTCTGCAAAGCTAATGGTGGGCCACCCTCCGGGAGCGCCGCTTTTCCAGATGGCAGGCGCTGTAGCCTCTATGTTTGCAGGCCCGGAAACCATAGCACTAATGGTAAACATGGTATCGGTAATGTCAAGCGCCTTTACCATACTATTTATGTTTTGGTCGCTTACCATTGTAATG
>JAZKDS010000417.1:280-6629 GCA_040387455.1 Bacteroidota bacterium | reverse complement strand
AGAGCTTAATAAAGACAACAGTGTAATGATACTGGGCTCATCGGCCGTGGCATCATTAGTATTTTTGTTTTCAGACAGTTTTTGGTTTAACGCCACCGAGGCCGAGGTATATGCAATGGCATCGTTATTTATAGCACTATTGTTATGGGCAGGCCTTAAATGGGGCGAAGAAATGCACAACCCGCGCGGCAACCGCTGGCTGCTTATCATTTCGCTGCTTGTGGGCTTAAGCTTTGGCGTGCACTTTATGGCACTGCTTACCATACCCTCTATAGGCCTTATCTATTTCTTTAAAAATTATAAAACCGTTACGGTAAAAAACTTTATCATAGCCAATATACTTATTGTTTTGGTGCTGTTTTTTGTATTCGGTTTCTTACTGCCTTATACCCTGGCGCTTTTCGGCAAAACCGAAATATTTATGGTTAATGAGCTGGGCATGCCGTTTAACTCGGGCACCATATTCATGTTCCTGCTTATTATAGCGCTGTTTTACTTTGGCCTGCGCTTTACGCACCAAAAAAAATTACCGCTATACAACACCATCCTGCTTAGCCTGCTGTTTATTTTAATAGGCTTTAGCACCTGGATGATGCTGCCCATACGCGCTAACGCTAATACCACCATTAACGAAAACAACCCTGCCAATGCAGCCGATGTACTTGCTTACTACAACCGTGAGCAGTACCCTGAGCAAAAAACGTTTTATGGCCCTATGTATACCGAGGCTTTTGCAGGCCTTGACCCGGTAAACCCATATACAGACGGAAAGCCAAACTATGAGCGTAATGAAAAAACAGGCAAGTATGAAATTGTAAATAAAAACTACAAGGGCTCTAAACAAAACCTGGACGATCGCCACAAAGGCTTTTTACCCCGCATGGGCAGTACAGATGCCGGCCACATAAGCAACTACATTATGTTTGAGGGGCCACCTAACTTCCGTATAGACCCCGCACACGATTTTAGCCGTGATTTGATGCAGCACGGCATAGATGTAGAAAACATGCCCGAAGAGCAGGCCGCACAATATGTAGCCGGTATACAAAGCGAGCTTGAAAGTGCCGTAAGCCAGTTTAAAACTGCTTATGCACAAAAACAGGTAGGCTCAAGAGAGTACCAAAAATTCCTGAAACAATACAGCGATTACCTTATTGTAGAAAAACCATCATTTGGGCAAAACATGAGTTTTATGTTTGAGTACCAGTTTGGCTACATGTACTGGCGCTACCTTATGTGGAACTTTAGCGGCCGCCAGAGCGATGAGCAGGGCCGTTATGATAATATAGATGGTAACTGGATTACCGGCATTGACGCAATAGACGAGGCAAGGCTTGGCCCACAAGACCAGCTTACAGATGATATGGCAAACAACAAAGGCCGCAATGCCTACTATGCCATTCCGTTTTTACTGGCCGTTGCAGGTATGGTATTCCATGCACGCAAAGATGCCAAAAGCTTTTATGTGTTACTGGCCCTGTTCCTGTTTACAGGTATAGCCCTTAAAATATTCCTTAACGAGAGGCCGTTTGAAGTGCGCGAGCGCGATTATGCCCTTGTAGGCTCTTACTATGTATTTGCCATGTGGATAGCCTTTGGTGTATATGCCATTTATGACAGCCTTAAAAAATACCTTTCGCCTAAAATTGCCGTTCCCGCAATACTGGCCATAACCGTGCTGGCAGCGCCGGTGCTTATGGCTAAAGAAAACTGGGACGACCACGACCGTAGCGACAGGTATACCGCCATTGCCATGGCTAAATCCTACCTGGCATCATGCGAGCCAAACGCCATACTGTTTACCATAGGCGATAACGATACGTTCCCGCTATGGTATGCACAGGAGATAGAAGGTTTCCGTACCGATGTGCGCATTGTGTGTTCTACCCTGCTGCCTACAGACTGGTATATTGACCAGATGAAGCGCAGGGCTTATAAAAGTGCCCCACTGCCCATATCATTTAACCACAGCCAGTATGTAGACGGCACGCGCGATTTTATGGTTTTTGACCCGCGCACCGAAGGCAGCATAAGCATGGACACCCTGATGATGTTCTTAAAATCGGACGATGCAAGGGCTAAAGCCGAATTAGGCGGTGGGCAGATGGTTAACACCTACCCGTCTAACAAAATCCGCATACCGGTAGACCGCAACCAGGTTATTAAAAACAAAGTGGTTCCTGTTTCGCAATACGATTCAATTGTGCCGTTTATAGAAATTACATTACCTACAAACGCCATTTACAAGCACAACATGATAATGCTCGACATTATCCGTAACAACAACTGGAAACGCCCTATTTACTTTAGCGGCGGCAGTTTTGACGACGAAGATTATGCCTGGATGAAAGACTACCTGCAGCTGAGTGGCATGACACTTAAGCTGGTTCCTGTAAAAACACCGTTGCCGGAATATGGCAGCGCATTAGACATTGGCTACGTAGATACCGAAACCATGTACAATGTATTTACAAACCTTGACTGGGGTAATGGCGGCAGTACAGAGATATACCACGATGTGCAAACGCGCAAAAACAGTATAAGCTTCCGTAAAAACCTGGCCAGGCTAATGCAGGCCCTTATTGAAGAAGGCAAGCTGGACAAAGCCAAAAAGGTTATAGATATTGCCGTTAAAAACTTCCCGGTAGACTATTATGGCTTCTACTTTATTACAGAGCCGTTTGCCGATGGTTATTATAAAACAGGCGATAAACAGGGTGCCCAAAAGCTACTGAAACAGCTTATAGTTAAATGCGAGCAAAGCCTTAAGTACTACAAATCGCTTTCTCCATCTGCTCAAAACAACATGAGCATGGAAATCGAAGCTGAGTTTGACTCTTACAGGAGCCTGCTGGGCATAATGATGGAAAACAAAGATGTTGAGTTTTACAATGCTAACAAAAGCAAGTTTAATACGTACACAAGCTGGTTTGCCCGCTTTAAGATAGAAAAAGAATAAAAAGGCAATACAAAAAACCGGCAGAATATCCTGCCGGTTTTTTTATTTTATCCCACTTTAACACAGCTACTATTACAGGCTTTTGGCAAAAAAACAGTTTCTTTGCAATAACCAATAGTTATTGCAACACTGCGCCATACATGATAACATTCAATTTTAAAAAATGGGATACCATCCTTGGGTGGTCTGTTTTTGCCATTGCACTTCTTACTTATTCGCTAACCGTAGAGCCCACCCTTAGTTTTTGGGATTGCGGAGAGTACATACCCACCGCTGCAAAACTGGAAGTAGGCCACCCGCCGGGGGCTCCGCTTTTCCAGATGATGGGGGCATTTTTTGCCATGTTTGCCACCAGCCGAGATAAGATAGCGCTCATGGTTAATATGGTATCGGTGTTTTCGAGCGCGTTTACCATACTTTTTATGTATTGGTCTGTTACAATGCTATTAAGAATCTTTGTTGCAAAATTCTCTGAACTCACTAATAATAATGCCGTTGTTATATTGGGCGCATCGGCAGTAGCCTCTTTGGCCTTTACCTTTAGCGACAGCTTTTGGTTTAACGCCGTAGAAGCCGAGGTATATGCCATGGCATCGTTGTTTATTGCGCTTTTAATGTGGCTGGGCCTCCGCTGGGAGCAGGATATGCACACCCCACGCGGCAACCGCTGGCTGCTTATCATATCACTGGTTATAGGCCTGTCTTTTGGCGTGCACTTTATGGCATTGCTGGCACTGCCCTCTATCGGCTTTATTTACTTCTTTAAAAACTACAAAACCGTAACGGTAAAAAGCTTCATCATTGCCAATGTGGTTATCGTGGCCATACTGCTGTTTATCTTTAAGCTACTCCTGCCCTACACGCTGGCCATTTATGGTAGGACAGAAATTTTTATGGTCAACAATATGGGGCTGCCGTTTAACTCGGGCACCCTATTCGTATTCCTGGTTATGGTATCGTCTTTTTACTTTACCCTGCGCTATACAAAAAAGAAAGGCATGGCCTTATACAACACCATAGTACTGTGCCTGCTGTTTGTACTGATAGGCTTTAGCACCTGGCTTATGCTGCCCATTCGGGCGAATGCCAACACCGTTATTAACGAAAACCGCCCCAGCGATGCCGCAGAGGTACTGGCCTATTATAACCGTGAGCAGTATGGCGACCAAAAACTATTTTATGGCCCCATGTATACCGAAACCTATGTGGGTACCGATAAAGAGCAGCCTTATGAAGATGAAAAACCCAACTACCAGCGCGACTATAAAACCGGAAAATATGTTATTGTAAACAACTTTAAAAATGCCGTTTCTAATAGCGATAATAACCAAAAAGGCTACATGCCACGCATGTGGAGCACCAGCCCGGGCCACATTCAAAACTACATGGTGTTTACAAAACCACCTGCTTATAAAGTAGACCCTACACACGATTATACCGAAGACCTGTACCAAATGGGCTATGACCTTGATAACCTTACCGAAGAGCAAATGGGCATTGAGCTGGCAAAAATGCGAGGCCAGATAGAAGCCGAGGTAAACCAGTTTACCACAGGTTACCATAGCGGCAAATTCGGGCTTAAGGAGTATGATAAATTCCTGCAGAAATATGGCGAATACCTGATTATAGAAAGGCCATCATTTACCGATAACATAAAGTTTATGTTTGAATACCAGTTTGGCTACATGTACTGGCGCTACCTTATGTGGAACTTTAGCGGCCGCCAAAATGATATTCAGGGGCATTATGACAGCCTTCAGGGCAACTGGATTACCGGCATAAACGCGCTCGACGGCCCACGCCTTATCAGCCAGGATAACCTGCCCCCCGATATGGCAAACAACAAAGGCCGCAACATTTACTTTATGCTGCCCTTTTTAATAGGCCTCGTGGGCTTTCTGTTTCACGCTAAAAAAGACCCTAAAAGTTTCTATGTGCTGCTAACACTGTTCCTGTTTACCGGCATAGCCCTTAAAATTTACCTTAACGAAAGGCCGTTTGAGCCTCGCGAGCGCGATTATGCCCTGGTAGGCTCTTTTTATGCCTTTGCCATCTGGATAGGCATTGGCATCTATGCTATATACCATGGCCTAAAAAAATATGTACAGCCCAAAATAAGCGGGCCTGTTGTTATTACTGCAACACTGCTGGCTGTGCCGGTGCTTATGGCTGCACAAAACTGGGACGACCACGACCGTAGTGGCAGATACACGGCCCTGTCTATGGCTAAAGCCTATCTTTCATCGTGCGAAAAAAATGCCATACTGTTTACCATAGGCGATAACGATACATTTCCGTTGTGGTATGTGCAGGAGGTAGAAGGCTACCGTACCGATGTAAGGGTGGTAAACAGCAGCCTTATTACTACCGACTGGTATATTGACCAGATGAAGGCACGCGCTTATAACAGCGCCCCTTTACCAATAGGCTTTACACACGACCAGTACCAGCAGGGCTCTCGCGATGTCATAATTTATGCACCTACTACAAACAAGCGCATAGACCTTAACCAGCTTATGGATTTTATAGCCCTTGATACTATTGCAGCTAAAAAAGAACTTCGCAACGGGCACTGGGTAAACTACTACCCTACTAACAAAGTAAGGCTGGCGGTAAATAAACAAGAGATCATTAAAAACAAGGTAGTGTCACCACACCAGTACGACTCTATTGTACCCTACATTGATATAGACCTGCCACAAAGTGCGCTGTACAAAAACCGAATCATGATGCTGGATATTATTGCTAAAAACAACTGGAAAAGACCTATCTATTTTTCAGGTGGCAGCTCCAGTAAAGATGAATACCTATGGATGCGCGACTACATGCAGCTTGATGGTATGGTGTTTAAACTGGTACCGGTAAAAACCCCCATGCCCGAAGGAGGCACCGCGCTTGATATGGGTGGCATAGATACTGATAAAATGTATAACATTGTTATGGGCTGGGAATGGGGCAACGGCGAAAGCCCAGGCATTTATCATGACCCCGAAACCCGCCGTAACAGCCTTAGCTACCGCAGCAACATGGCACGCCTTATGGAAGCCCTAATTGCCGAAGGTAAACTGCAAAAGGCAGAAAACATTATTGACCTTGCCATGGCAAAAATGCCGGTAGATTACTTTGGCTACTACCCGTTTTTAAACCCGTTTATTGAAGGGTATTATAAAGTGAGTAAAAAAGACAAGGCCCGAAAGCTTACGGCACAGCTTATTGGCAAATACAGGCAAAACCTGGACTACTGGTGCAGCCTGAAGCATAGTGAAAAAGCCGAAATGGAATCGGAGATTGTAGGTGATATGCAAAGCTACCGCCGCCTGATACATATACTTCAGGAAAACGGCGATACGGACTTATACAACAAAGGCCGAAAAGACTTTAACACTTATA
>JAZKDS010000417.1:0-270 GCA_040387455.1 Bacteroidota bacterium | reverse complement strand
GAGAGTGAGTAACTTAAGAAGGTACTGAGGTGCTTAGGTTCTTAGGCGCTAAGCACCTCAGCACCTTGAAAAAAAATGAAAACATACTGGGTAAAAACAGCACGGTTTATTAAAAGGCTCTTTAGCGGGTTTGTGTGGGATATGGCCGGCACAGGCAAAACCGTATACCTTACTTTTGATGACGGCCCTGCGCCCGAAATTACACCCTGGGTGCTTGGCGTGCTTAAAGAGCACAATATAAAGGCTACTTTTTTTTGCATAGGCGATAAC
>JAZKDS010000416.1:2538-2839 GCA_040387455.1 Bacteroidota bacterium | reverse complement strand
ATATAGCTTCAGAAAAGAAGCCCCATCCCCTTTCAGGAATGCAAATTTTACTTGATAAAGATGGTATTGCCAAGGGTTTAACCGTACAAGGCAAGCCCGTTGAAGCCGGTAAGATATATTATGTAGCTACCAGCGATTACCTTTCTAACGGTGGCGATAGTATGAACTTTTTCAAGAAAGGTGTAGCCACCTATGACATTGATTATAAGCTACGTAACATGTTTATAGACTATTTTAAGGAGGTTGATACGCTGCCCATAATCCGTACAGAACGCATAATACAGGACAAGCCATGAAAAGA
>JAZKDS010000416.1:0-2528 GCA_040387455.1 Bacteroidota bacterium | reverse complement strand
AAACAGCTGCCGGTAGTGCCTTGGTAATAGGTGGAATGGGCTTACAAAGCTTTGAAACCCCTGAAATTAAAACACTTACGCTGCTTCATACTAATGATGTGCACAGCCATATAGACCCCTTTCCTGTAAACGACCCTAAGTATCCTAATGAGGGCGGTGCTGCACGCAGGGCCACTCTTATTCAGCAGGTTAGACAGGAACAGGGCGAAGATAATGTACTGCTGCTTGATGCCGGAGACGTTTTTCAGGGCACCCCCTACTTCAATTATTATGGTGGAGAGCTGGAAATCAAGCTAATGAGCATGATGAAATATGATATTGCCACCATGGGCAACCACGACTTCGACAACGGTATTGAGGGCTTCCTGAAACAGCTGCCACACGCCACATTCCCTTTTATATCAGCCAATTACGATTTTAAAAATACTGTTTTAAACGGTATTGTTGAGCCTTACAAAATCTTTACCAAAAATGGTATTAAAGTAGGTGTATTTGGGCTTGGCATAGAACTTAACGGGCTGGTAGACAAAAAGTTATACAAAGAAACCGTATACCTCAACCCTATCGAAATTGCCCAGGATATGAGCCGCATCCTTAAAGTGGATAAAAAATGTGACCTTGTTATCTGTCTTTCACACCTTGGATTTTCATACGGCAATGAAAATCAAAAGGTTAGCGACGTAACATTAGCACGCAACACTAAAAACATCGATTTGATTATCGGCGGGCATACACATACCTTTTTGAGTACCCCACACATTGAAAAAAACATTGACGGACAAGAAGTTATGATTAACCAGGTAGGCTGTTACGGGCTAAATGTAGGCCGTATCGACTTTACTTTTGAGTCGGGCAAAAAAACCTCATCCGGAAGGCTGCTTAAGGTGTAGTAAATTCTTACGGTTTAATAAAATTTTAACGCTAATTTTTCACTTTCGGAGTTCGGAATCGCCTAAATCTGTTACACAGTTTGGTTAAAGATTTCCGATTAAAAATGAACTTGAATTATATAGCCCAAAATTTTAAATTGCATTTAAATTTTTGGTGAGTTTTGTGTAATTTACACTCATGAAAAAACTCCTCCTTCTTTTAACACTGATAATAATATATTCCTGCGACAACGGTACTGCCACCCATGGTACCAACCCACAAAACATTAACGGTTTCATTGATCTTACAACCTTTAAACCTACAGCTGTAGAATATAACCTGGATCGTAGTAACGAGGGCAGGATGGGCCCAAGTGACTACACTGTTGAAGCCGTGCTTTATTATGATGCCGCTACCTTTGCAAGGTTCAGGGAGCAATATGGCAAGGATGTAGCCAATGATGCCCAGATTACTAAAAGCACCTTTAATTATAAATGGTTACCAAAAGCCGTTAAAGACGAACTTGCCGCAAGCCCTGAGGCCTATGTATATCGCACAGAACCATTTACACGCCACGGCAACCATTATTGCTTTGTGTGGTTTTTAAACAATAAGGTACTGGTCTATTACTTTACCATGTAAGCCATGCAAAAACAATACTATAAATATGCTTCGGGCTACGTTAATATCGACAGCCAAAACCTGTACCTTACCAATAGTGGCAACTGGCAGGAAGCCCGCGGGCTTGAAGAAAAAAGCCGCGCCACCGAGAGCAGTAACGATAGCCGTACGAGCAGGATGAAAGGGTTTGTGTTTACAATCTTTGGTGCTATAGGTGCCTTTATATTTTACATGCTTAATCAAAAAGTACTGGCCCTGCCGATATTTGTAGGCCTGGCCTTTACGGCACTGCAGGTCTTGAAGTATTTTAAAACCGAATTTGGCAACCGATACAAAATACCACTCCATAAAATTATTGCCGTAACGCCACTACCCCACAATGGGCTCAAAATAAGCTTTTACAACGCTATGGGCATTGCAGATGAAGAAGTAATAAAAGAAGTAGACCCCAGGGGCATTAGCTTTATAGCTGAGCTTACACAACTAAACGCTACACTATGAAGGTAAGGATAGCACGCCATACTAACGACATGCAACCCATACAACACTTTTATTGCGATGTGCTGGGATTGCAGCAGCTGGGCAACTTTGAAGGGCATAACGGTTATGACGGAATTTTTTTAGGCCGGCCCGGCCTTGGCTGGCACCTGGAGTTTACCACATCGCAGGAAGCGCCGGTACATAAGCCGGATGAAGATGACTTGCTGGTATTATATGCCGATAGCCCAGTACACTACCATCAAATTTTAGAACGGTTTACTAACCATAACATACCTCCGGTTGCATCTAAAAATCCGTATTGGAACAACATTGCCACTACCTATATTGATCCTGATGGCTACCGTGTGGTAATAAGCCTGCCTGCTCCACCGCTATAAACAAAAAGAGGCGCACCATGTGCGCCTCAGTAACTGGTGCAAAACCGGCCCGTTGCCTTTTCATGAAGTATCTTAACATACAGGCCAAGATTGCACAAACAAAGGGGGGTTTTATGCGGCGTGCTTTTCAAAGCGCCTTTTAAGGGCGGCATATCTAAG
>JAZKDS010000415.1:6479-8983 GCA_040387455.1 Bacteroidota bacterium | reverse complement strand
ATTACACTGGAACCGTTTATTGCCACGCTGCCGTTTAATGTAATAATACAGTTTGGCGAATATCCGGAAATGGTAGAAAGCCTTCAAAAAGGTATTTTAGACCTTATAATCACGCCTCAACTGGTACCGATGCCCGATGTAGATTATGAAGCTTTTAGTAATGAAACCATAGTACTGGTAGCGGGTAAAAATATACCTGCTAATAACTTTAACACCCTACTGCACAAAGAAAACATTACAGACCTGGAAGCCTGGCTTAAACAGCAAAAATGGTATGGCACTACGGGTGATATGGAGCACCTGCGCCGTTTTTGGCAGCTTAATTTTAATAAGCACCCTGATTTCAGGCCTAATTATATAGTGCCTAACCTTAACTCAATTGTGCGCTGTTTGGGCAGCGGCGAGGGTTTAGCCGTAATACCGGACTTTTTATGCCGCCGCGAAATTGAAAGCGGCCAGGTGCAATTGCTATGGGAGGGCAGTACTAAGCTAACCAATACGCTCTATTTTGCTACACGCAAAAAAACCATATACGCACAGGAAATTACATGCATTAAAACCATTTTTAAAGAGGTAATGGTGTAATTAAACGTCTATAGTAACCAGCTGAAAGTTTTCGGCAGTGTCTATAACCTTATCATGCCCCGGCGTAGTAAGCCACGACGATACTTTTTTAAAGATATCCTTTTCGCCGCATTTAGCAGGCGACAAGTGCATATCTACAAGCACATAGGTCTTAAAATGATCAACATGTGCCACATGGCGGCGCAAATCTTCAGATATGCCCGTGTCCCGGCGCTTGCTAATAATTTTAGCCTTACCTTCTCTAATAGTACCTGCAACAGATTTCCAAAAGTTAGTGTTACTTTTATCGTTTTCAAATTTTAGTTCGGGGCCGCCCGGCAGCTCAAGAACTACAAAGCAATGATCCATAATCTATTTTTATTTAAAGTTAATCACTAAATCGTTTTAGTAAATCCTAATTATAAGACAATTAACAATTTATGGAAATCCACAAGCAGCACATTAGCGATTATTTTTGTATATAAACGATTAATTTTAAGATAAACGATGGTTTATTTTAGCTGCATTCTTATTTACATACATTTGTACTTTCGAACTCTAAAATTCCCTTCAGGACGGCTGTGTACTTGTAGGGAATTTTTCATTTTGTATTACCAGTAAACTTCCCGCCATTTTATGTTGCTCAGCGTAAAGCTAAATTAAAAAGGCACAACAAGATGCCATAGAAAATTTTAAAAAAGCATAAGTTTGTGCAAAGTAAACATTACCCATAGCAACCCAGTATAAAATGAGCATACCTACTAACCTATCTCAAATAAAAACCTCACTGCCCACTCACGTAATTCTGGTAGCGGTAAGTAAAACCAAACCAATACCAGATCTTATGGAAGCCTACAATGCAGGACAGCGCATTTTTGGCGAAAATAAAGTGCAGGAAATGACCGAAAAATGGGAGCAGATGCCTAAAGACATCGAGTGGCACATGATAGGCCATGTGCAAACCAATAAGGTAAAATACATGGTGCCATTTGTAAGCCTCATCCATGGGGTAGACAGCCTTAAGCTACTGATAGAAATCAACAGGCAAGCCAAGCGTTACCGCAAGGTAATTAATTGCCTTTTGCAAATACACATAGCCGAAGAAGACACAAAATTTGGCTTAAGCGAAGAAGAATTAAACGCTCTTTTGGCATCTGAAGAATTTAAGCAGATGGAAAACATCAGGATAACCGGCCTTATGGGCATGGCTACCTTTACAGATGATGAAACGCAGATAACCAGGGAATTTACCCATCTTAACGAAATTTTTAAAGGTTTGAGTAAGAATCTGACGACTGACAATTGCCAACTGAATACTCTTTCTATGGGCATGAGCGGCGATTATAACATTGCTATTGCCTGTGGCAGCAACATGGTAAGAATGGGCAGCAGCATTTTTGGAACGAGATAATTTTGTACATTTGAAAAAGCGGATTCGGTTATTTGTTAATGTGGTTATTCAAATAAGAGAACCTGATAACTAACTTTGTCACGCTGTTGCGCTACAGCTCAGTAACTTTGCTACTTTGCCTCTATGCAACCTTAACTTTAACTAAGAGACCTTTTTGTACGCAATACTTGACATAGAAACCACGGGCGGGCAATTTAATGAAGAAGGTATAACCGAAATAGCCATATACAAATATGATGGCCATGAGGTGGTAGACCAGTTTATAAGCCTTGTAAACCCAGAAAAACCCATACAGCCTTTTGTAGTAAAGCTAACCGGTATAAACAATGCCATGCTGCGCAGTGCACCCAAGTTTTTTGAGGTGGCAAAGCGCATTATAGAAATTACCGATGGCTGCATTATAGTAGCGCACAACGCCCAGTTTGATTACAGGGTGTTGCGCACAGAGTTTCGCAACCTGGGCTATGATTTTGAAAAGCAAACACTTTGCACTGTAGAGCTGAGCCAAAAGCTTATGCCAGAGCAGCCA
>JAZKDS010000415.1:0-6469 GCA_040387455.1 Bacteroidota bacterium | reverse complement strand
GTTTAGGTAAGCTTGTACGCGCTTTGGGCATACCCATGAGCGACAGGCACCGTGCCACCGGAGATGCCCTTGCCACAGTACAACTTTTTAAGCTGTTGCTTGAAAAAGATACCGAAAAAGAAATTGTAAAAGGCTTAATAAAAACCGAAATACTAAAACCCGGCCTGGCACCCAAGCTTAGAGATTTACTTGAGGGGCTGCCGTCTCGCACGGGTTTATACTACATCTACAAAGAAAATGGCGACATGATATACCTCGGCAAGAGCCGGAATATCAAAAAACGCGTCAACCAGCATTTTACAGGTACATCGCGAAAATCTAAAAGAATTCAACGCGAGGCTTTTAGCGTACAGTATGAAGAAACCGGCAGCGAGCTTATAGCCCTGCTTAAAGAGTGCCATGAAATTAAAGCCAATAAGCCGGTACACAACCGTGCACTTAAAAAAAACATCTTCCCATTTTCACTCTATCCTGAAACCGATGCTAACGGATATATAACCCTTAGCATTAAAAAAACCGATGGCCGCAAAAAAGAGGTTATCTCTTTCCCGGGCTCGGTAGAGGCAAAGAGCGCACAATTTAAAATTGTAGAAAAGTACCGCCTGTGCCAAAAAATAAACGGCATGGATCCTTCTGCAAAAACGCATTGTTTTCCTTATGACTTGGGTAGCTGCAACGGCGCCTGCATAGGCAAAGAGGAGCCGGGCGACTATAATTTGCGCGTTATTGAGTTTATTAATGCCAATAGCTTTTATAACCAAAGCATGATTATTATAGACCGTGGTCGTGCTGTAGATGAGCGCAGTGCAGTGCTTATAGAAAACGGTGTGTATAAAGGTTATGCCTTTTTTAATCTTAACTATCAGGTAAATAAAATTGATATCCTTAAAAATATTCTGATACCTATGGACAACAATAAGGATACTAAAAAAATAATACAGGACTACATTTCAAAAAAGAAGGCCCTTAAAATAGTTCGTTTGTAGCGGATTTAGTATTTTTGGGTACATGCAAAAAAATGACATTTTACACCACGGCTTCCTGCCCGAAAAGCAGCGCGCTAAGCTTCATACCATAATTTATGAAGCAGATACCCGTGCAGGTAAACTGTTTGATATTATTTTGCTGTTTCTTATTTTCATCAGTATAATTGCGGTAATGCTCGAGAGCGTTGCTTCAATAAAAATTGTACATGGGCAAACACTCGCCATAATAGAGTGGGCCATTACCATATTATTTACCATAGAATACATACTGCGAATGATAGCCGTTCGCGAGCCGTTACGCTATATTTTTAGCTTTTATGGCATTATAGATTTGCTTGCAACCATCCCTAAATATGTGGGGCTGCTGTTTCCGGGTTCCGGGTTTCTTATTGCCATAAGGGCCGTGCGCCTGCTAAGGGTATTCAGGATATTAAAGCTAACCCGCTTTGTAGGCGCCGGAGATCAATTGCTGGTAGCACTGCGCAAAAGCCAGGTTAAAATAGCCGTGTTTTTATTTAGTGTTATAGTGCTGTGCGTTATTATGGGCACGCTAATGTACATGATAGAAGGCCCCGAAAGCGGCTTTACCAGCATACCTATAAGCGTGTACTGGACAATAGTTACCCTTACCACCGTAGGCTTTGGAGATATTACACCCATAACACCGTTAGGGCAGTTACTTTCGGTCATCATCATGATAATGGGTTATGGCATTATTGCAGTACCTACCGGCTTGGTTACCGCCCAGTTTATGAATGCCGAAATACCGCACCTCAACACACAGGTATGTCCTAACTGTGCCGCTAACCAGCACCGCGATAATGCTAACTACTGCTACAATTGCGGCACACTATTAAAAGCGAATGAAAACCCAAAATAAATATCTCATTACCATTATAGGCCCTACGGCCATTGGCAAAACCGCAATGTCCTTATCTCTTGCCCGGCACTTTAACGCCGAGGTAATATCGGCCGACAGCAGGCAGTTTTTTAAAGAGATGACAATAGGTACCGCCGTGCCTTCAAAAGACGAGCTGGAGGCCGCTAAACACCATTTTATTCAAAACATAAGCATCTTTGAAGACTACAGTGTAGGCGATTTTGAGCGCGATGCTATTGCTAAGCTCGACGAACTGTTCCTTACCAATAACGTAGTTGTTATGGTAGGCGGTTCGGGCCTTTATATTGATGCCATACTTAAGGGTTTTGACGATTTTCCGGATGTTGACCCGTCCATACGCCAGCAGCTTATTGAAGATTATGAAGCCAAAGGCATTGAATACCTGCAAACCGAACTTGCAAAGCTTGACCCCGTGCATTATGAAAAGGTAGCTAAAGAAAACCCGCAACGCCTTATGCGTGCCCTTGAGGTTTGTATAGGCAGTGGCCGCCCCTACTCCTCTTTCCTTAACATTAAAAAGAACAGCCGTAGCTTTACACCTATTGTTATTGGCCTAGAGGCTGATAGGGAACTAATGTATGACCGCATCAACCGCCGGGTAGATATTATGGTTAACGAAGGCCTTATTGAAGAAGCCAAAACTCTATACCCGCACAAAGCTTTAAATGCGCTGCAAACCGTGGGCTACCGCGAACTATTCAGCCATTTTGATGGTGAGATTACCCTTGATTTTGCCCTTGAGGAAATAAAAAAGAATACACGCCGTTTTGCCAAAAGGCAAATGACGTGGTTTAAACGCACCGAAGGCACAAAATGGTTTGATTTTGCTACGCCACCGGCCGAAATTATTAATTATATACAAACACAACTGCATGCCCATAGCTCCTGATTTTACATCGGTATACTCCCACGATTGGGAAATAAACTTTGTGCAGTGCACACCAAACGGATTGCTTAAACATACCGAGCTGTGCAACCTGCTGCAGCTTACCGCCGGCTACCATGCCGAAAAAGGTGGCCTTAGCTTTACCGATATGCAAATTCATGACCAGGCATGGGTACTGAGCCGCATGCGTGTAGAAATTACTGAATTACCCAAATGGCGCGATATAGTTACTGTAAAAACCTGGATTTATGACTTGCAGGGATCGCGCTCCATACGTGCGCTCGAAATGTATGTAGGTGATAAAAAAATTGTAGGATCGGTTACATACTGGGCCGTTTTTAACACTAAAAACCGCCGTGCCGAAGCCCTTGCCCTGCCCCATGAGCATTTTGAGAAATTTCCCGACAGGGAGGCTACAGTCGAATCATTTAAGAAAGTAAACCTTACCCGTGAAGCGCAACTGCATAGTGAGCGCAAAGTGGTGTTAAGCGACCTGGATATTGTAAACCACGCCAATAATGTAAAATACCTGGAATGGTGCATGGACCGCATTGACCCGCGCCCTATAATGAAACAGCAACTGGAAAGTTTCGATATGAATTTTATGCGCGAGCTTAAGCTGGGAGATGCCGTGCAGCTTTTTACTGCAAAAGAAGAAAAGCAAACTTTTTTCAGCATCAATAAGGAGGATGCACCATGTTTTGCCCTTGAACTGAACTGGAAGTAAATCAAAATAAAAATTTAAGCCTGAAGTTACAAAGCAGTCCTCAGCACCTTAATTAGATTACTTTTTTCACGCGCTGTCATTGCGAAAAGGAAAGACCCGTTTGAAGAAAATACATTTGTAGCAAATACCTAACCATCTAAAAATAAAAATCCTCCTTTGACTTAAATATCAGCCCGCACGGAAGATATTATTTGCAAAAGGAGGAAATTAGTTAAACAGCACTACCTGTTTTATTTTTCTTCGGCTACTTTGTTTTTTACAACAAGGCGGAAACCTTCACCGTGAATATTAAGTATTTCTACTTCTTCATCCTCTTTAAGGTATTTCCTTAATTTGGCTATATACACATCCATAGAACGCGATGTAAAGTAGTTATCATCCCTCCAAATTTTGGTTAGGGCAAGCTCGCGTGGCATAAGGTCATTTTCATGCAGAGCAAGCATTTTAAGCAGCTCATTCTCTTTAGGAGAAAGTTTTATAGGCTCGTTATCTCCAAAGGTTAAGAAACGCAGTTTAGAGTTAAGGTGGAACCTGCCAATCTGGAACTCAAATTTAGAGTTGTCCGTTTTAGTTTCACTTGCCTTACGCTGAATGATTGCTTTAATTTTCATTAAAAGCACTTCACTGTCAAAAGGCTTGTTCAGGTAATCATCTGCTCCTACTTTATATCCTTTAAGCACATCTTCTTTCATAGATTTAGCTGTAAGGAAAATAATAGGCACTTCTTTGTTTTTCTCCCTTATTTCACGGGCTAATGTATAGCCGTCTTTATAAGGCATCATTACGTCAAGTATACAAAGGTCAAAGTTGTCTTTTTTAAACTTCTCAAAACCTTCCATGCCGTTTTTGGCTAGTGTAACATCAAAATCATTAATCAACAGATAATCTTTTAGCACGGCGCCAAAGTTTGGGTCGTCTTCAACCAAAAGTATCTTTTTGTTTGCTTCTTCCATATTCTTAATTTATTAGTGGCATTTTTATTATAAAGGTGCTACCTTTTCCTTTTTCACTTTCAACATATATGTGGCAGTTGTGGTCTTCAATAATACGTTTTACATACGCCAACCCCAATCCATGTCCTTTAACGTTGTGGATGTCTCCGGTATGTTCTCTGTAAAACTTCTCAAAAATCTTTTTCTGCGTTTGTTTATTCATTCCAAGACCCTTATCTCTTACTTTGATAAGTATAAAGTCCTTTACATTCTCTGTGTATACATCTATAACGGGCTCATCGGGCGAATATTTGATGGCATTGTCTAAAATGTTAACAAGTACATTGGTAAAATGTACATCATTTAATAAAGCCGTTGTGCGCTGTGCTTCAAGGTGCGTATTCAGCGTACCTTGTCGCGCCTCTATAATTAGGTTAACATGCTCTACTGCAACATCTATAATATCATGAACATCGGTTGCATCTTTATCAATATCAAGCTCTCTTTTTTCGAGTTTTGATATCTGCAGCACATTTTCTACCTGAGAGTGCATCCGTTTATTCTCTTCCCGTATCATGCCCAGGTACCGCTGTACTCTTTCCCGGTCGTCAAATATTTTTGGGTTTTTGATAGCATCCAGTGCCAGGTTAATGGTGGCAATGGGTGTTTTAAACTCATGGGTCATGTTATTAATAAAGTCAGTCTTAATCTCGCTTATCTGTTTTTGCTTAACCAGCTGGTTAATAGCACTAAGGTAGGCTATAATAATTATCAGTGTAAATATTACCGATAAAGATGTTATACCCAATATAGACGAAAACAGGAACGTCTTCTTATCCGGAAAACTTATTACAAGCCTGTATTTAGAACCTCCCTCGCTATCGGCAAAAACCGTATGCTCAATAAGGCCGGGGTCATACTTTAACCGGGCCGACCTTATTTTTGTAGGATTGTTGTTGTTATAAATACCAAATTCAAACGGGGTATCTACATCATCTACACTAAGCTCATTTGCAATTATCTTCCTTAGTTTTTCTTCAGAAAGCCACTTTTCAAGATACGTATACTCCCTAAAATCAGAAATATAATTTTCAATCTTTAACAGCAGCATCCTGTCTACATTTGCTCTTTGTGCTTCGGGTACATTACCCTGTACAACTCCGGCATTTTTTTTTGCATTTTGCCTTACAAGATCCTGAACTTTATCTTTTTCAAAGAACACATCATCATCATAATCGCGGGTAACCAGATCAGAGTATATTACCGTCTCTTTACGTTCACCTTTATACTTTTCATACATGGGCAACAGGTCTTTACGCAATGGCGTTCGGCCTGTACTGTCAATATAATCTTCATAAATTTTATAAAAGGCTTCACCTTCCTGCTGTTCCAGCCTGTAAGCAACCCTTACTAAAACCTGCTGAACGTGAAACTTGAATTGGTCTTCACTATTTTTTAAAGATGAGTTAACCCAGTATAGCTGCACCAGTATTATGCCTATTAAAGACAGGCTCATAAAAAATACCAGTAAACGGAACCTTGTTTTATTCATCACTACAAACTTAACATTTTAACATTTACACCTTTATTATATTAACCAAACATTAACAATTTTCAATTATATTTAGAAAATTGGCTATTTTAACAGCCTCTTGTTTAGCTAATTCAAGGTCACAATTTATTATTATATAATTACTCAAAGCAATTTTTTGCTCATCAGTCCATTGATTATTCATCCTTTCTAAAACCTTTTCGCGGCTTGACCCATCGCGTAGCATAACCCTTTTTATCCTCTCTTCTACCGGAGCGGTAACCATTATTATCGCATCACAATTTTTATAACTGCCGCTTTCAAACAATATGGCCGTTTCTTTTATTACAAAAGGTGCTCGCTGCTGCGCTACCCATATTGTAAAATGCGCAGCAACAGCCGGGTGAATTATACCATTTAACTGTGTTAGCATAATAGGGTTATTAAACACCAGGGCAGCTATCTTTGCCTTATCGGGTGTGCCATCAGTAAAAACACTTTCACCA
>JAZKDS010000414.1:0-4518 GCA_040387455.1 Bacteroidota bacterium | reverse complement strand
CATTTAGCCTCATATCGCCCAGCACGTATTTATTTACCCTCAGGGTATCTATGGTTAATGCTGCTGTGGGCTCAAACTGGTCGCGGTTTTGCTTAAGGCTTATTTTACCGTTAAGGCGGCCGCCAAAGTTAAGGCTGTCTAACGATGGTGTTATTTTATGCAGGTCTACCTCTTTAAAGGAGAGGTTTACATCTTTAAAATCTTTACCTTTTATAATACCGGCCAGGTCTACACGCTGGTCGTTATGAGAAAGTGATATACTGTCTATATTAAAATCGGTAAGCTTTTTATTAAATACAATCTTGTTGTTTTGCCCATTGCCTTCGTTTATAAACCACTGGTAGTTTTTAAAGTTAATCTCTGATTTTTTAAAGCCCACCACCGAGTTTCCTTTTTTATCAATGGTATGGTAAAAGTCAAGATTATACACATCATTAACCTGGCTGCGCACACCGCCCTTAAACTCGCTGCGCATGTACATGGTGTCGTTTTGCGTAACGTTTAGCAGGCTAAAGTCAGATATCTTGTAGTTCTTCATCCGCAGGCTGTCTACACTTATATAAGCATTATACAGCGGGTTGCGGTTGTTTATATCTACCATTATATTATTAATACGGTTGGTAGCGCCAATATCTATAGTAGGCGAATAAAAGTTCATCCTGAAATCGCCTTTATCAGAATTGATACTGCCGCGAAGGCGGGTATTTTGGCCCAGCACCACATCGGGCAATACAATTTCTATCACCTTATTATATACCGTAAAGTCAAAATCAAGGTACTGCCCTTTTTTAACCTTGTGCGGAGAGTAGTTTGTATAGAGGCTTCCGGCGGCGTTTTCTATAACCTTAGGCAACTGATTAACATCAAACACGCCATGCACACGGCCTTCTATAATATCTTTAGAGCTTAAGGTAAGCGTGCGCACATTTTGCTCATCAAAAGTAGACTCCAGCGTAAAATCTTCAAAATAATAGCTGTCGCGGCTGTTTTGATAAGACAACTGCGATATTTGCAGCTTACCGGCCATATCATTAAGGTTGTTTCCGCTGGCATTAAAAATCATATCGCCTTTAAAAATAGAAAGCGTATCATTTTTCATCAGCTTTAGCAGGGCAAGATCGGCATAGTCTATCTGCGCATGAAAATCATATACTTTTTTAGGCTTGCTCATATCTACAAGGCCGTCAAAAGTCATGAGTAGGTTAGGATCATTACTATTGATGGTACCTTTAAAATAAGGCCATTTAAAACGGCCGTCTACCGTAACATTTTTATAATTATATCCGTTGAATGCAAAACGCGTAATATCGCCCTTAATCACCGTATTAAGCGATTGCTGCGTAAATCCGCCACCATCTACCTCAATGTGCATGGTTGTGGTGCCCACGGTTTTTGTGTCCGTTATAGCGCCCAGGTTAAACTCCTGCAAATCTATAGTACCGGTATATAAAGCATCGGTAGGCTTGTTGTAGTTTTTAACTGACAGCACGGTTTCTGCCTCACCCAGTTCAGACATTACATACATCTCTGTATCAAGGTCGGTCTTGGTTAGGGTAACATGCCCTACAAGGTCTACGCGGCCAAATTTTTCCAGCAGCTGCGGCAGGCTGTTGCCCAGTATGCGGGGCATAATATTGCGCAGGTTGCTGTAATTAGATGATATCCTGTCAAAATTACCGTTCATGTAAAAGCCCGGCCCCTGTTTATCAAACAAATGGCGGAAGTTTATGTTACCTATAATTTCGCTGTCGTTACTATCAAGCAGGTTAAGGTCGTGAAGCACAAAATTATTCATAGGGCCGGTTAGTACCGTTGCTTGATATGGCTGCTTTTGTAACATTAAAATCAAAATGCACCTGGTTAACAAAATCTTTCATCTGCTCCCTGGTGTAGGTTAACTTTACAGCGCCCTCAAGAGTAGATTCTGATGTGGCAAGCTTTAGTTTATCCAGCCTGATGTTAGTTTTGGTATAGGCAAAATCGGCTTGAAGGTTTTCTACAAAAAGCCCACGGTGGTCTAATAACGACAACCTTTTTATACCGGCAGTTATATCGGCGCCTTTTATGGTAAAGTCCTTTAGCTGGCCGCTAAGCTTTTTAAAATCGAGTATGCGGGGTGTAACGGCGTTTTCATTAGTAAGCCTGTAGCGCCCGTTACTAACATAAAGGTCATCGCTCTTTAGCCTGAATTTGCCCTTGCCGGGGGTACCGTCGTCAAAAATCTTTACAAAAACATCAAGGTTAGAGGTTTTCTCGCCTTTATAGGTTTTCATATGAAAATTAAGCTTCTCTGCACGTATGGCGCCAAACTGAAGGTTGCTTTGGGTAACCGCCCTAAAGTTAAGTATGTTGGTTTGCAGCCTGTCGGCAGAAATAAGGGTATCTTTATGATGATCGAGCACTAAAACACCTTTTAGCTTTACACTGCCAAAGATGGTAATGCCTACACGATCTATCTTGATATGGGTGCCAAACTGCTTGTTTAGCTCATCTGAAGCATAGTGCGCAATTTTTGTTTGCACCACAGGAAGAGACAATGCTATTGCCAGCAGTATAAAAAATACCAGCAGCCCTACCAGGGTGCGCAGCAGTATTTTTTTAAATTTTTTGAAACCGCTATTTGTCTTAACTTTGTCTTCCAAAATATATATGGCACGTTTAGTGGCAAAAGTAGGAATTTTTACCTCGTGTTAAATTTCCTTTAACCGTTTTTTATAACTCAAAATCTATGCCTTGATTATGGCCGGGAAGCCTGTATACATATTAGCAATAGAAAGTTCGTGCGACGATACCGCCGCAGCGGTACTTCAAAACGCAAAAGTACTTAGTAATGTTGTGGCCCGACAGGATGTACACGAGCAGTATGGCGGTGTTGTGCCAGAGCTTGCCAGCCGTGCACACCAGCAAAATATTGTGCCCGTTATTGAGGTGGCTTTAGCTAAAAGTGGTATTGATAAACAACAACTTAGCGCCGTGGCGTTTACTCAGGGCCCGGGGCTTATGGGGTCGTTACTGGTAGGTAGTTCGTTTGCAAAATCTTTAGCGCTCGCGCTTAACGTGCCGCTTATTGCCGTTAACCACATGCAGGCCCACATACTGGCCCATTTTATTGACGAAGATGGTTTTGATAAGCCTACCTTTCCGTTTTTAGCAATGACGATAAGTGGGGGACATACACAGATTGTGCGTGTAGAAAGTTATTTTGACATGACCATAATAGGCGAAACCACCGATGATGCCGTGGGCGAAGCCTTTGATAAAAGCGCCAAGATACTCGGCCTGCCCTACCCGGGCGGACCATTAGTTGATAAATTTGCGCAATTAGGCAACCCAAAAGCTTATCCGTTTACAAAGCCTCAGGTACCGGGGCTTAACTTTAGCTTTAGCGGACTAAAGACCCAGATTTTGTACTTTGTGCAAAAGCAGGTGGCGCAAGATCCTGATTTTATAGAAAAGAACATGAACGATATTTGCGCCAGCATACAACACACCATCATTAATATTTTGATGGATAAGCTAAAACTCGCGGTAAAAGAAACGGGCATTAAGCAAGTGGCTATAGGCGGCGGCGTGAGCGCCAATAGCGGCATTCGCAATACCCTCAAGGAGGCAGAGGCCAAATATGGCTGGAAAACCTTTGTGCCAAAATTTGAATACACTACCGATAATGCCGCCATGATAGGCATTGTGGGCTACCAAAAATATTTAGAGCAGCAGTTTAATGATGCGGCCGTAACCAGTAAATCGCGTATAGCATTATAATGCAGTTATTTTATAACCCAGACATACAACCCGGCACCAACACCTTTTCTTTTGATAAGGAAGAGAGCCGACACATAATTAAAGTATTACGTAAAAAGGAAGGTGATACTATACACATTACCAACGGTAAAGGATATTTATTTACCTCTGAAATTATTTTTGGAAACGAAAAAAAATGTGAGGTGAATGTAAGCGCGGAGCAGTTTTTTGAGCCCATGCCCTACACCCTGCATTTAGCGGTAGCACCCACTAAACTTAACGACCGCTATGAGTGGTTTTTAGAAAAAGCGGTTGAGATAGGCGTGACAGAAATCACCCCCCTTATCTGCGAGCACAGCGAGCGCATTGCTTTTAAAGCCGACCGTTTTGAGAAGATACTGCAAAGCGCCATGAAACAAAGCCTGCAATTTTATATGCCGGTACTGCATGAGCCTGTGCCGTTTAGCGCTTTTTTAAAACAACCCCGCGATGGCCAATTGTTTATTGCCCATTGTGAGGAAACGGATAAAAGGCTACTCAAAAACGAAATTAAGCCCGTTACTTCAACAACTATCCTGATTGGCCCCGAAGGTGATTTTAGCACCAAAGAGATTAACCTTGCGCTGGGATTGGAGTATATTCCCGTTTCGTTAGGCAACACCCGCCTGCGTACAGAGACTGCTGCTATTGTAGCCGCGCACAGTGTTGCGTTTGTGAATGAGTAGGTTTTATACGAAATGCGGATGACACGGATTTACGGGGGGGGGGGGTAATAAT
>JAZKDS010000413.1:0-5620 GCA_040387455.1 Bacteroidota bacterium | reverse complement strand
GTTATAGCTGCTCACTTGTTTAACGAGGTGCCCACCGGAGACGAGGGCTACCTGACTAAAATGCGCAGTAAAATTGTGAGCCGCGAGCACCTAAATGAACTGGGGCGCGATCTTAACCTTATAAAATGGGTAGAGAGCAAGGTATCTGCACAGCATTTTGGCGAAAACATACACGGCAACCTTTTTGAAGCCTTTGTGGGCGCCATTTACCTTGACCGTGGGTTTGAATACTGCGAAAAGTTTATACACGAAAAAGTAATAGGCCCTTATGTAGATATACCCAAGCTGGAAGGCAAAGTTATAAGCTACAAAAGCCTTGTAATTGAATGGTGCCAAAAGCAAAAAAAAGCATTTAATTATGAAGTGTATGAAGACAATGGCAAGGAAGGACAAAAGCATTTTGCCATAAAATTAACCATCGATGGGCGTATTATAGCACGAGCCAGAGCCACTTCAAAAAAGAAAGCAGAAGAAAAAGCTTCGCAAAGGGCATTTTTTGCATTTCAGGAAAAAATTAACAAAAAATAAATCAAGTATACGGTTTTCTCAATCGTTTTCGTAAAGAAAATTACGTTAACTTAATTTTAAGATACTTTATTATAAGTTTAAAATACTATATTTACGGCTTATTTGCACTCAGGTTATGATTAAAGTTCATAAACTTACTTTAGACGATTTTGATGCTGAAGATTACGGGCTTATAGCCATACACTCAGCACTTGAAGATTACCGTCTGGCCTATTTTATAAACAGGGAACTGGATATAAGGCTCGAAAAATGCCCGCATGATGTAACTTATAGCGTTAAAGAAGGCAAGAGCTTTTATTCGAGGTATTTTTATGAAGATGAAGTAAATGATGCCGCCTGGAACCTGGTGCAAAATAAGAACAGCCTGATGGGTACACAAACCGGAACATCGCTTTTTAGCGACGAAGGATTGTTAGTAAGCATATGCCTGCTGCCCGAGCTGAAAACCGTGGACTATGTGCTGAAGGTAGAAAACACCATTGCATCTGTACCGCAGCTTATAAACGGGCTGCTGGAAATAAAACAGATATCAACAGCATATAAAATAGACCACTATAAACTTAAATCAAAGAACAATTTAATTTTTTAGAGAATGCCGACAAACAAAAAAACTAAAATTGTAGCCACCTTAGGGCCTGCATGCAGCACCAAAGAAGTGATCAAAGACATGATTGACGCTGGTGTAAATGTATTCAGGATAAACTTTTCGCATGCTGACTATGCCGATGTTCAGGAGCGTATTGATATTATAAGGGAACTTAACCAGGAATATGGCTACAATACTTCGATACTTGCCGACCTTCAGGGGCCTAAGCTTCGGGTAGGGGTAATGAAAGATGATGTATTTGTAAACCCGGGTGATGTTATTACCTTCCAGACTGCCGAGGATGTTCCTGGTACTGCTGACAGGGTGTACATGAACTATAAAGAATTTCCAAGAGACGTTAACGTAGGCGAAAACATCTTGTTAGATGATGGTAAGCTAATGTTCAGGGTTCTTGAAACCAATAAGATAGACGAGGTTAAAACTGTAGTAGTACAGGGTGGCCCGCTTAAATCTAAAAAAGGCGTTAACCTGCCTAACACTAAAGTATCGTTACCGGCACTTACTGAGAAAGACATTCGCGATGCTATTTTTGCCTGTAAAGCAAATGTAGACTGGATTGCTCTTTCTTTTGTACGTACACCACGCGACTTACAAGACCTTCAGGAACTTATTGCTGAGCATTCAGACCATAAAATTCCTATCATAGCTAAAATTGAAAAACCGGAAGGTGTAGAGAATATTGATAAGATTGTTGCATTTTGCGACGGCCTTATGGTAGCCCGTGGCGACCTTGGTGTTGAAATGCCTGCTCAGGAAGTACCTCTTATCCAGAAGAAACTTATCAACCGTGCAAAAACAGCACGTATACCGGTTATTGTGGCCACCCAGATGATGGAAACCATGATTACCAGCCTTACCCCTACCCGTGCCGAAGTTAACGACGTAGCAAACTCTGTAATGGATGGTGCCGATGCCGTAATGCTTTCGGGCGAAACATCGGTAGGTAACTACCCGGTACAGGTTATTGAAAAAATGACACAGATTATTGAAGCCGTAGAAGATTCTCCGCTAATTACTGTGCCACAAAACATGCCGCAAGTGCGCACCAAGCGTTTTGTAACAAAATCTATATGCTACCACGCTGCCCAAATGGCAAACACCATTAAGGCTAAAGCTATTGTAACACTTACAAACAGCGGCTACACAGCATTCCAGATCTCTGCCTGGAGGCCAAATTCGCAAATACTTGTGTTTACAGATAACAAAAGGATATTAACACAAATGAGCCTGCTTTGGGGTGTTAACTCATTCTTTTATGACAAATCGCTTAGTACCGATGAAACTGTAGACGAAGTAAACGCTATTGCAGCTGAGAAAGGTTATGCCGAAAAAGGCGATATCCTTATCAACCTTGCCGCAATGCCGGTTGCCGAACGCGGTATGGTAAATACCCTTAGGGTATCTGAAATAGAATAATTTTATTATTATCCGTTTTATATAGTTGAAAAAGCCTCTGCATTGCAGGGGCTTTTTGTTTATAAGCAAAGTACGGTCTGCAGTCTCAACACTAAACCTCCTCCACAAAAGCCACTTCAGGATTTAATATCTCGTTGATAAGCTGTACCAGTTGTGCTTTAAAAGCTTCCAGGATATCAGGTGTAACAACATCAATAACGGGTATGCTTTTATCAAAGCTATCAGCAAAACTGAACCCCATAAAGCCGGCCTTCATATTTTTAAACGATATAATCCCGGCCTCAACTTCTTTGCCGGCAGCCTCCTCTTCAAACATAAAGGCATAGCACAGCAGCTGTATTATCTTGTCATTTTTAATATCGGTAGTAAGCCCATCCCATGTTTTGAGTGATACATTACGTTTCTCTACCTTGCCCGTTTTATAATCTGTAATACGGATACGCCCGTTACGCTCCTCAATACGGTCAATATTACCCGAAATAAGCACCTCATAAGGCAGGGCAGCATCCTGCAGCCAGCGCTCAAATTTATACTCCAAATACAATACCTTAACGGCATCGCCATCTTCAACACCTTTGCGTTCGAGCTTCAGGAAGTTATGCACATTGCGCTTGGCCACCTCAAAAGCCAGTAGGTTACGGCCTTTTTTAATTTCGCCTTCTTTATACACTGTTACAAACTGATGCATAACCTCATCATCTGCCAGCGTTGCCATATTATCAAGGTCCTGTATCGAAATAAAACGCCCTGTTACAGGCTTATACAACTCCTCCAGCGCCCCGTGGATAATAGTGCCCAGGGTATTCAGGGCAATGCTCTCTTCTACCTCCTCGGCCTCACTAATGCGCAGGATGCGCTGGTAATAAAACTGCATGGGATTGCGCAAATAGCCCGTTAATGCCGAAGGCGAAAATCCCTTAACGGTAGCAATTTCTTTAAGGCGCTCTATAACGGCTTCGGTTTTTGCCACTTCCATGGGCTCATAGGCCTTTGGCGGAAGCTTGGCATTATAAATGGTGCTCACCAGGTTGTGGGCGGGTTGTTTTTCTATCTCTAACTGCGTAAGGAAGCGGCTGCGCTCGCCGGCATCAAGACCCTCGCTTTCGGTATTGTGCAGCAGCCATACGTTTTTAGCCCGCAGCAGCAGGTGATAAAAGTGGTAGCTGTAAATGGCATCTTTTTCTTTATAGGTAGGCAGGCCAAGCTCTCGCTTAACATCATAAGGTATAAACGAATTCTGGGTTTTACCCGTAGGCAGCTTACCTTCATTTACACTTGTAATAATTACGTTTTCAAAATCGAGCACACGGCTTTCAAGCACGCCCATAATTTGCAGGCCACTAAGGGGCTCACCTTCAAACGATACCTCGGCCAGGTCTATAACCTGTTTGTAAATGCTGTGCAGCACCGCCAGGTTGTTTATTTGCGGATGCGCCTCATGGTAATTTATCAGCTTATTGATAACCTTAAATATCGAATACAAAAAGGCTTTGCTTATCTTATCTTCTTCATTATCATTACCTAAAAACAATTTGAGTTCCAACAGTATCTTTGAAAGCCTGCCCAGTATATTGCCCACATTATCATCCCAACGCTCAAAAAGCAGCTTAAAATAGGTTGATGATTCGCCCTGAATATCAAACAGCTTACTAAGGGAAAGGAAGGTTATATTATTCTTGTTGATGGTTTCAATAAGTTCATCGGCGCCCACATAAGGCTCTACCAACGGATGCGTAAGGATATCCAACACTTCGCGGTAGTACAGCGTATAGCTTTTCTCGCTGCGGTTCAAGGCATTGGTATGCAGCCTGAACAGTTTTTGCACCAGTATTTGCGCAGGATTGTTACGGCTGCTGTAGCCCATGGTTATATTTAGGCTGCCCACATTAGCCGGAAGGCTGTACAGCATGGGTATGAGCAGGCTTTCTTCGCCCAGTACCAGCGCAGTTTTATCAAGGCTTTGGCCTGAGACCTGAATCTGTTCTATAATTTCTCCGGCAATTTTTGCCTGCCCTACGGTTTTTGGTGTACCAATTATGGTAATATTCTTAGGGGCGCTAAAATCGTTTGTAATCCACTCAAAATCATTTTGGGCATACTGTCCCCATTCTTTCCTGAAACGGCGTATAAACAGCCCTGCGTCATGATAAGGGTCATTTAAAAACACATAATCTATATCCCAATACACCCTGCCCTGCCCGCTCATCAGTAAATGCTGAATAATTTTTTCTTCGGCGGCATTAAGAGCATTAAAACCGGCAAACACCAGCTGGCCCTTAAAGGCATCGCTAAAGTGGTTGATATTTTTTACAGCCTCTCGGTAAATAAGCCCCTGGTATCCGGTACCCTTATCAAGCAGGTGCTCATAGAGGGAGGAATAGTAAGACGGTAGCAGTTTCCAGAATTCCAGGTAATTGGCAATCATGGTAGTGCGCTTATCTACATCTACCGCCCAGTGTTCTATTTCCTGAATGTTTTCAAGGTATTTAAGCACATAATCGGGGTTAAGCAAATAGCGGTCTATCTCATTAAAATCCTGAAGCAGGGTTTTGCCCCAGTTGGCAAAGGTTTCAAAGTTTTGCTGTTTGTCTTTTGGCGTAAGGCCCAGGTAAATGTTATAAAACTCAAACAACAGCTCTATGGCATCTATACTGCGTATGCCGGCCACATTCTGCACAAAATCTTCTATACTTATTATGTTAGGAGCAAACACGGTGCCGTGCAGCTGGCGCTTCAGGGCTTCGAGCAAAAAAATACGGGCACGTTTATTAGGCAGTACAATGGTTACACCGGCAAGGTTGCCGCCATGGTTTTTTAAAATCTCGGCACTAAGCTTATCAAGGAAAGTTTGCATAGTGTAAAAATAAAAAACGCCCCCGATATCGGAGGCGTTCTTCTTATTTATTTTGAGTTCTTATAAAACTAGTTCCTTTTGATAAGTTTTACTTCAACCCTACGGTTTTGAGCTTTACCTTTTGCATTTTTGTTAGATGCAATTGGTTTAGTTTCACCAAAACCTGTAGATGTAAGCCTGTCTGAAGCAATACCATTCTCTACTAAGAAGTTTTT
>JAZKDS010000412.1:5398-5768 GCA_040387455.1 Bacteroidota bacterium | reverse complement strand
AATAGGTAAACGCATCGAGCGGGCGGGTAGAACCCAACCACACAAAACGGTTGCCTTTCATTTCTACCTTAGTGCCAAAGTCTGCCGCAAATTTGTCGCGTATGCCGCTGTTTATACCATCGGCAGCTACTATTATATCAGCATCAGAAAACTGTCTTACATCGTCTATATTCGCCTCAAAATGGAGGTTGACACCTTCTTCGCGGGCACGCTGCTGCAATAGTTGCAGTAGTGTTTTGCGCGAGCAGCCACAAAAGCCGTTTCCGGTAATGCGCACCTTTTCGCCATCGCGGGCTACATCCAGTTCGTCCCAATAGGCAAATTTGGTGCGTATCAGGTCATACGACTGCGGGTCGCGCGAAAGGAACTC
>JAZKDS010000412.1:0-5388 GCA_040387455.1 Bacteroidota bacterium | reverse complement strand
CCACCCCAAAGCCAAAGGAATCATCGGCCTTGTTGCGCTCATATACATTAATAGTACAATCGGGCATTGCTTTTTTAAGCAGTATTGAAAAATACAATCCGCCCGGGCCACCGCCTGTTACCGCTATCTTCATTCTTTTATAAAAGGTCTTTTAATTGAAAAAACTTCGCCCAGTTTTGCATAGTTGTACCCCTCAAGGCGTGCAATGGGCTTGTAGGTTTCCCTGTTTATTTTATAGCCATCCAGCAATACGCTGTCATCTACATGAAACATTACTATGCGGCCTATCATAATGGTAGCGCCGCCATCTTTATGGCCTTCAAGGCTGTAGTGGTGCACCAGTTCGCACTCAAAATGTATGGGGCTTTCGGCAACTCTTGGTGCCTTTACTACTACCGATGGAATGGCAGTAAGCCCGGCATAGTCAAACTCATTACCATCAGGCGGGAGGTTGACAGACGATGCATTCATGGCCTCTACAAGATCTTCGGTAGCCATGTTTACTACAAACTGCTTTGTAGCCAATACGTTGTTGAGGGTGTCTTTATTGGTGTTGCCACTGCGTACTGTAGAAAACATTACATGTGGCGGGTCTTCGCCTACGGCATTAAAAAAGGAAAATGGTGCCAGATTAGGAATGCCGTCCTGGCTAATGGAAGATATCCAGCCGATGGGGCGCGGAATTACGGCTCCCGTCAATATTTTATATACGTCTTTCTGGCTGGTATGTGCCGGATCGATCTGCATGATAGTTGTGTTTGTTTGTTGCTCACAAATAAAAGAAAAAATATGCATCTATTCGGAGAGATTTTTGTGAAAAAAATGATATTACATAAAATTAAGGTACTATTGTTAAAATATTCTGACTTAAATGCTGTAATGAAAGAATATTTTAAAATTATGTATTGTTTTCTTTTTTAAGAAAACTTGTCGGTTTTTGTGAGGTATGTGTGTTTTTAAAATATTTTAGTGATGAGGATTGTAGTACTGAGTGTGAGATGGAATTACATTTAAAAGTAATTTTTCAAGATAAGATTGCAGTCATGGTTATACAGTTATCTTCTTTAAAGATGCTCAGGCACTTGCCAGCCATACGGCAATGCCCTATACATATACTAATACAGTTTCGCCCCACCAGCAGGACATTATTGTGCAGGTTGAGCATATAGCAACGGGTTGCAGTACTACAGCACCGCTTACCTTATTGGTAGAAGAAGACGCAGTGGCACATCCTGTCATCACTACGTTTTTTGAATGTGATTATGATGGCGCTAACAACGGTGTATTTACTTTTAACCTTACTGTAATTGAGCCTGAAGTGCTTGGTACGCAAAACCCTGCTGCATACAGTGTAACCTATTATACAAGTCCTGAAGATGCAGCCGCAGGCACAGATGCTATAGATACCCCGGCTACCTATCAAAATACTATGTCTCCTGATTACCAGATGATATGGGTGCGGGTAACTAATGAAAGTACGGTGAGCAGGTGTTATGAGATAACAAGCCTTGAGTTATTTGTAGAACGTTTACCGGAGCCAAATTTGCAGCCTGACCACACCACGGTATGTATTGACTTTGTTACCGATGAAAATGTGCGGGCGGCTACTATATATTCAGGCCTTGATGACACGCATACATTTATGTGGTATAAAGATGGGCAACTGATGGCGGGAGAAACATTGCCTACCCTTACGGTTGAAGATGCGGGGACTTATACAGTAGTTGCCACGAGTGCTACCGGCTGCACATCAAACCCGGCAGCACCTGTAGTGATAGAAAGGAGCGGCCCGGCCAGCATTATAAATAACGGCTATGTGGTTAGCAGCCCGTTTGCAGACAACCAGGTTATTACGGTACTGATAGAAGGCTATGGCCAATACCAATACCAGCTTGACGATGGCCCGTGGCAAAACTCAAATGTATTTGAAAATGTAAACCCTAACCGGCCACATACTATTTATGTAAGGGATGTATCTACTGAAGATCCATGTGATGACCAGGAACTTATCCTTGATGTTGGAGATGTTAGTATGATAGGCTACCCTAAATTCTTTACACCTAACGGAGATGGCTTTAACGATACCTGGAACATCTATGGGCTTAATACTCCTGAAAATCGGAATGCAAAAATTTTCATTTTTGATCGTTTTGGAAAGCTAATGAAACAGATAAGCGCTGATGGTGAAGGATGGGATGGCACCTATGATGGTAACCCCGCACTGGCAACCGATTATTGGTTTACAGTATTGTATACCCTTAATGGGGATGAACGGGAGTTTAAGGCGCACTTCTCGCTCAAACGTTAAAACTTTTAGGAGCAAACATCGTGCAGTATTTTAGTCATAAAGATCAAAAATTAAAAACCTGCTCAATAATAGTTAAGCAGGTTTTTTAATGAGAAAAATTTTGATTGACTTTGCAAACTCTAAAATATGGTTTCAATACTCGATTTATTCATGTATCACATTTTTATCTTCGTATGCTAACCGCGCAATTTCGTCTTTCCTTTTAAAGCTGACACCTTTGTGCCCTTGTATGTAGGTTATAATCTCTCTTGTAGCCGAAACCATTTGGGGGGTGCCACCAATGCGGTCATGGAAACTGATTGACATCTGCCTGCGCTTCTTTTCAGATTCGATATACAACTGGTCGAATTCCATTTTAACCTGGCGGACAAATTGGTGGGCACTAAAATTTTTGCCCTCAACCAGCACTATATCATTACAGCGTATGGTGTAGGGAACCACTGCAAAATCCCTGCCTTTTACCTTGATTAAAAACGGTTCGTCCCGGCTTAAATCGTCTATATGATATGTAAAGCCGAGCTCCTGTAAAATTTCGAGCGTGTTTGTGCCTCTCCTTAGCCAGTTGGCATTATACCCAACGGGTGTAAAGCCGGTAACTTTTTTAATTGCATCAACACCATCTTTTATAAATTTTTTTTCTTCATCATAAGGCATGTTGTATTGCGAAGCCCAATTCATGCCGTGAGCGGCAGCCTCATGCCCACGCTCAACTATTTCTTTTGCAAGTTTTGGATTTTTTAATACCGCAGACCCAACCATGTGCGATGTTACTTTTATCCCAAGGCTGTCCCAATTATCAAGCATCCTTGGTATGCCTTCTTTATAACCATAGTCATACCAGGTTTTGCCCGGAAGGTCTATAAACCCTTTTTGCATGTTTTGTGGAAAAGGGCTCTCGGCATTATCGGGCTGCCCGCCTGCCTCAAATTGCATTGATACAGATACCACCAATCTGGTGCCGTCAGCCCAGGTTTTAGGATAATTTATAGCCAATGGTTCGGTAGCATTTACACTGTTTGCCAGCAAAGAAGCTGTAGGCAGTAATCCGGCCAGCCCTGCAAGGCTGGTTTGTTTTAAGAATGTTCTCCTGTCATTCATACTATATAATTTTATTACTGTTGATAGATAAGGCTTACATCAAATTAGCCTTTAAACCCGCCATCTATGTTTAAGCTTGCGCCTGTAATATAGCCTGCTTCAGGACTTGCGATGTATGATACAAAACTCGCAATTTCTTCAACCCGGCCATACCTGCCTAATGAAAGTTGTGACCTTAAGAAATCTGAAAAATCACCGTTTTCAGGATTCATGTCTGTATTTACAGGGCCGGGCTGTAAGTTGTTTACTGTAATGCCCTGCGGTCCAAAATCTCTTGACAAGGCTGTGGTAAGCCCCTGTACCGCTGCTTTGCTGGCAGAATATGCTGATGCTCCTGCAAATGGTACACGTGTAGCATTAGTACTGCCAATATTAATAATCCTGCCGCCATTTGGCATATGCTTTACCGCAGCTTTAATTGCCACGAATAGCGATGTTACATTTACGCTCATTGTCCTTTCAAAATCAGCAACAGAAATATCTTCAACAGCGCCTGTTACAAGAATCCCGGCATTGTTTACCAAAATATCTAATTTGCCAAAATTAGCAACAGCTTCTTCCACTGCAGCTGTAACAGATTCAGGATTTCCACTGTCGGCCTGTATGGCGTAGGCTTTTCTTCCAATCGATTCTATTTCTTTTACCAGTGCATCGGCGTTTTCTTTACCAGATAGATAAGTGAATGCTACATCAGCTCCATCCTGAGCTAATCTTTTTACAATTCCGGCTCCTATGCCGCGGCTACCACCTGTAACTAATGCGGTCTTATTTTTTAATGTTGACATGCTTTTAAATTTTTTAATGTTATGAAAATTTGTTAATAATAAATATGTAATGTGTTATTGTTGAGTGCTGTTTGACAGTATTTTATCCAGTGAGTATTTACCTGGCCCCAGTAGTAATAGTAAAAGAAAACTAAGGCTATACATAAAAGGGATATCCCTTTCAATTAATGAGTCTCCCCCGTGTACAATAAAATATCCGGTTAAGGTTACAGCCAGTACCGGCAGGGTAGAAAGCCTGGTGAATAATCCAAAAATGATACAAACTGGAAATAAAATATTTGCAGCTGTTGCAAAAATAAAGTTTACTGTTTCCGGTAATCCCAGCGGATTGGGCACTATCTCGGGTATTGTAACGCCAATGCCTAACTTTTTAAGTCCGTGGACTATAATTAGCTCCAGTGATACGATAACCCTGAAAAATAATAATGCTATATTATTGCGTTTGCTGCCTGCGTCAGATTGCATCAGCCTGCGTAAGATTGTCTTCATCATTTAATTTTTTTGATAGCCACCATAGAAGTTCACCGGGCTCCATTCCGGTTCGGCACGTGGCATTGGTTTTGCAAACTCCCTAAAATCATCATCGGCATATACGGCTTTGCCATTTACAATTGTGAGCTTAGATTCTATAGAAAGTATTTTATCCTCCGGTATACTGAAATAGTCCTCTGAAAGGATAACAAAATCGGCAAGGTAATTTTCCGTAAGCAGGCCGCGATCGGCCTGAAGGTCAACAAGGGCTGCGCTTCCTGAGGTAAAAAGCTTTAGCGCCTGCGAACGGCCCAGTATGTTTTCATCAGCCATATATTTCAACCCTCCCACAGTTTTGCCAGTGGTAAGCCAATATAGTCCTACCCATGGGTTATAGCTGGCTACACGTGTACCATCTGTACCCATGCCCACTTTAATACTCATATCCAGCATCTTTTTTATTGGTACAGTGCGTGCTGCGGCTGGCATGCCATAACGTTTTATAAAATTCTCTCCCTGGTAAGCCATCCGGTGCTGTATGGCAATGCCGCCGTTTAAAGCTTTAATTCTGAGTAGGTTTTCATCAGAAACGGTTTCTGCATGGTCAAAGAACCAAAGCAGGCCATTAAGAGGTGTTTCCCTGTTTATTTCTTCAAGTACGTTCAGGAACCGCGTAATACTTTCGTTATATGTGGCATGTATCCTGAAAGGCCACCTGTTTTTAAT
>JAZKDS010000411.1:3991-5028 GCA_040387455.1 Bacteroidota bacterium | reverse complement strand
ACCAGCCTTCGGTACATATTTATGTAGGAGGTAACTGTTTTGGGCAGATAAAAGGTAAAGAAGGTGTGGCTTATGGCACTAAAAGTGGTATTTGCTTTGAAACACAAAACTTTCCTGATGCGCCTAATAGGCCTGAGTTTCCTTCATCGGTATTAAAAAGGGGCGATGTATATCGCCACAATACAAGATATTGTTTTGAAATAAAATAAAACTAAGGCAATGAAAAAATTAATGCATGTGTGTTTTATAGCGGTTTTTATGGTTTTGGGGCTAAGTGCCTGCTCCGGAGACGATAAAGGCGGTACGCAAACCGATGACCAGCCTGTGGTAGAAGATGACTTTATTCGTGGGGCAGACATGTCTTTTTTGCCTGAAATTGAAGCCTATGGCACGCAGTTTAAAAACGATGGCACTGCCCAGGATGCTTTAGTAACCCTAAAAAATGCCGGTGTTAATACCATTCGCATCAGGTTATGGAAAAACCCTGCCACACCACATTCGGGCTTTGCTGAGGTTAAGGCGCTTGCACAAAGGGTTAAGGCAATGGGGATGAAGGTTTGGTTAACGGTGCATTACAGCGATACATGGGCCGATCCTGCACAACAGCAAAAACCGGCTGAGTGGGCTACGCTTTCGGCAGACCAGCTTAAAACAGCAGCGCAGCAGTATACTACGCAGATTTTAACCGAAATACAGCCCGATATCATACAGATAGGTAACGAAACCAACAGTGGTTTTATGTATCCGGAAGGTAACCTAATAAATAACGAAAGTGGCTTTTTAGCCTTGGTTACGGCAATTAGCAGCACCATCCGCACGCAGTCGCCCGATACTAAAATTATGCTGCACTATGCAGGCATTGGCGATGGCGCAACGTGGTTTTTTAATAAAGTGGCTAACATAGATTTTGATTACATAGGGCTTTCATATTACCCTATCTGGCACGGTAAAAACCTTACCGATCTTAAAAATACAATTACAAGCCTGGGCCAGGCGCACAACAAAAAAGTGCTTGTGGCCGAAACGGCTTATCCTTT
>JAZKDS010000411.1:0-3981 GCA_040387455.1 Bacteroidota bacterium | reverse complement strand
TTGTAGGAGGTAATGACCAGCTTGTTACGGGCTATCCTGCATCGCCAAAAGGGCAGGCCGATTTTATATATGCCATACGCAACGTAGTAAAAACATCGGGTACCGGCATAGGCTTTTGCTATTGGGGTGCTGAGTGGGTTGCCTTTAAAGGTGCCGAAGCTACCGATGGCTCTACGTTTGAAAACCAGGCTCTTTGGGATTTTGATAATAACGCGCTTCCGGTACTGGATGCCTTTGCAGCAACAGCCCAACAAGCTATATCTGGGTGCCGACCTTTCTTATGTTAATGAGATCGAAGACTGTGGTGCTACTTATGCTAATGGGGGTAAAAAAACCGACCCGTATGCACTGTTTAAAGAAAAAGGTTGTAACCTGGTGCGCCTAAGGCTTTGGAACAACCCGTCGGCTACACCATACAGCAATTTTGAAGATGTAAAAAAGGCCATTAAAAGGGCGAAGGCACAAAAAATGGACGTGCTGCTGGATTTTCATTATTCAGATACATGGGCAGACCCCGAAAAGCAGTATATCCCTAAAGCGTGGGCAGATATTACCGATGTACAGGTATTGGCCGATAGTGTATATAACTATACTAAAAACACACTGCTGGCGCTGGACAAAGAAGGGTTGCTGCCACAAATGGTTCAGGTGGGTAATGAGACAAACAGCGAGGTTATGCAGCCTTATGGCTCTCATAAAGAAAAAATAGACTGGAAACGCAATGCTTTGCTGATAAACAGCGGTTTGCGTGCCGTGCGCGAAACCAGTAAAGAGTTGGGTAAAAACATACAGGTAATGCTGCACATAGCCCAGCCCGAAAACGCATTGTGGTGGTTTAAAGAAGCCACTGCTGCCGGGGTTACTGATTATGACTGGATAGGGCTTTCTTACTATCCGTTGTGGAGCAAGGTAAAGTTTAACGGCCTGCCTAAAGCCATAGACAGCCTGGTTACCACCTATAAAAAGAAACTGATGATTGTAGAAACGGCATACCCGTTTACTATGAACAATATAGATAAGGCCAATAACATACTCACTAAAGAGGCGTTGTTTGAAGGCTATCCTGCCACACCGCAGGGCCAGAAAGATTACATGATTCAGTTGGTTAAGCTTACGCAGCAGGGCGGCGGCAGTGGCGTAATATACTGGGAGCCGGCATGGGTAACATCATCATGCAAAACCCTTTGGGGTGATGGTAGCCACTGGGATAACGCCACATTTTTTGACAGCAGTAACAATAATGAGGCATTGCCTGCCTTTGATTTTTATAACGCTAAAAATTATAAATAACAGTCTGTAAAAAAGACGATACGATAACTATGTGCGCAAGCACAAACGTTGAAATTTGGGTAAGTAAAGCAGTTGCCCGGGACAGGGAGAAACCTTTCCGTTTGCCATATCTACACAGGCCATAGGGTTAAGTTTGGGTTAAATAAAATACTTTGGCATTACGGTAAACAACAGGACAGGCTACACCTCCGGGCAAACGGCTTTACAAATTTTTAGAAGAGCTATTTATTAGATAATTACAATGAAGAAAAAGTTAGTACAGCTGGTTACTGCCAGCTTTAAAGAGCAGTTTAATGCCGAGCCGGGTTACATTTTCCTATCTCCGGGGCGTATTAACATTATAGGTGAGCACGTAGATTATAACGATGGTTTTGTATTGCCTGCCGCTATTAACAAATATGTTTGCTTTGCCGTGTCTAAAAACGAAGACGGAAAGATCAACCTGTTTGCAAAAGACCTTAACGAGAGCTATAGCTTTGATTTAAATGACGAATTGCAGCCGGTAGACAAGATGTGGGTAAACTTTTTTTTAGGTGTGCTACAGCAGCTTAAAGACCGTGGTTTTGCCATGACAGGCTTCAACATCTCATTCAGCAGCACAGTGCCCATGGGCGCAGGCCTTTCATCATCGGCAGCAGTAGAGTGTGGCTTTGGCTATGCCCTTAATAAAATGTTCAGTTTGGGCATTTCTAAACAGGATATTGCCCTTATCGGCCAAAAATCAGAGCATACCTTTGTGGGTGTTAACTGTGGTATTATGGACCAGTTTGCCAGCGTGTTTGGTAAAAAGAATAAAGTTATCAAGCTTGACTGTAATACGTTAGAGTATGAATATCACAATGCAGATTTTAAAGAATATGCACTACTTTTGCTGGATAGCAAAGTAAAGCACACCCACCTTACATCGGGCTATAATGACCGCCGTAACGAGGTAGAGCAGGGCCTTGCCATATTAAAGCAGCACTACCCGGAGGTTAATACCTTCCGCGACCTTAACGAGGCACAGGTTGAGGCTGTTAAAAATGAGCTTGGCGATGTTATTTACCGCCGTTGCCTGTTTGTAGTGCGCGAAATTCAGCGTGTGCTGGATGCCGTGGCTGCACTTGAAGGTAAAGACTTTGCAAAATTGGGCGACCTTATGTTTAAAACCCACGACGGCCTTAGTAAAAACTATGAGGTAAGCTGCGAAGAGATTGATTTTCTTGTAGATGCCGTGCGCAATGATGAGAACGTAATAGGTAGCCGTATGATGGGCGGTGGCTTTGGCGGATGCTCTATCAACCTGGTTAAAAAAGAGGCAGTTAACGGCCTTATAGAGCGCGTAAGCAAAGAGTACAAAGAAAAATTCAACATTAAGCTGGAGGCCTACAAGGTTAAAATAGCCAAAGGTTCTCAACAATATACAGAAACGCATGCAATTTGATAATAACGAACACCCGCACAGGCGCTACAACCCGCTTGTAGGAGAATGGATATTAGTATCGCCACACAGGGCAAAAAGGCCGTGGCAGGGGCAAAAAGAGGCCGCTAACAACGATGAGCGCCCGCATTATGACCCAACGTGCTACCTATGTGCCGGCAACCTGCGTAGTGATGGTACACGCAACGACCAGTATAAAGATGTATTTGTTTTTGATAACGATTTCCCGTCGTTATTAAAAGAAGAGGTTGAGGCTCCGGCCAACACCAGCCCGCTATTCCAGCTTAAGCCGGAAAGGGGTATAAACCGCGTAATTTGCTTTTCGCCAAGGCACGATCTTACACTTCCTGAAATGGAGGTAGCTGATATAGAGAAGGTAGTTCAGGTCTGGAAAGACCAGTATGTAGACCTTGGCAGCAATGACTTTATCAACCACGTACAGATATTCGAAAATAAAGGTGCCGTTATGGGCTGCAGCAACCCGCACCCGCACGGCCAGATATGGAGCCAGTCGTCACTTCCCACGAATGTGGAAAAAACGCAGGCCAACCTTAAAAAATACTACGAGGCTAACGGCCGCAGCCTTCTGGCAGATTACCTTGCCGAAGAACTGGAACGTAAAGAGCGCATAGTGCTTGAAAACGAGCATTTTGTAGCATTGGTTCCGTTTTGGGCAGTATGGCCGTTTGAAACGCTTATCATCAGCAAAAGGCATATTGGCAACTTAACCCAATTAACTGCCGAAGAAAGTACCGCTTTTGCCGATGCCATTAAGCGCCTTACGGTTAAGTATGATAACCTTTTCGAAACTTCATTCCCGTATTCATCGGGCATTCACCAAAGTCCTACTGATGGCCAGGACCACCCGGAGTGGCACATGCACATGCATTTTTATCCACCTTTGCTGCGTAGCGCCAGCGTAAAGAAATTTATGGTAGGCTATGAACTTATGGCCGAAGCACAAAGGGACATCTCTCCGGAGAAGAGTGCCGCTATGCTAAGGGAGCTATCTGAAACCCATTACAAACAAAAATAATCGTTTAACCCTGTAAACCAAACCCAAACACAAACCTCAATGAAGACTTTACACACGTATGACTATATCGTTTTCTTAATCTACTTCGTGCTGATAGTAGGTTACGGATTATGGATATACAACCGCAAACGCAAAGAAGAAGCCAGTAGTGGCGATTACTTTTTAGCCGAGGGCTCACTAACATGGTGGGCTATTGGCGCATCGCTTATTGCCAGTAACATTAGTGCTGAGCAGT
>JAZKDS010000410.1:2571-3587 GCA_040387455.1 Bacteroidota bacterium | reverse complement strand
ATTGGGGCGATTAGCTCAGTTGGTTCAGAGCATCTCGTTTACACCGAGAGGGTCGGGGGTTCGAATCCCTCATCGCCCACCACAATTCAGCTTTATATCATTATAAAGTACATTAAAACAATGAAAACCTGCAAGTTACGGCTTTGCAGGTTTTTTGTTTTTATCCCTGCACCATCAAAATTTTCAAAAATACACAAAGTTTTTGTGGCAAATCTGTGGCAATTTCAAATTGCAAAAAAAAATTGCCACAAAAATAGGTTTAAGTTTTTGATTATCAATGTGTAAAGCTACTTAACGACTTGATTTGAAAGCACTATAATTAGACCTTTATTAATTTTAAAAACGTTGAATTTATGTTAGAGAACAGTTTCGGAATAAAAATATGAAGATGAAAATTACCCTATTCCTGAACCATCACCCTTAGAGGCTGTTAAGTACAGGATGGAGCAATTGAAGATTACCGATGCTGAACTTTCAGAAATATTGGGCGCACGTTCACGCAAATCTGAGATCCTATCCGGTAAAAGAAAGCTTAGCCTTTCGATGATACGTGCCTTAAAGGAACGATTGAATATATCTGCGGATATATTGATTCAGCTGTATTAAAATCTACATTCTGTTTGTTTCTTCATCAAGAGAAGTAGCTTTTACTTTTTTGTCTTTTCCTGAGCCGAAGTAGTAAGTTAGCTGGACAAAAAAACGGCGTGTTTCCCATCGGTTGGTCCAGTCGGTCGATACGTTGTTAACCTGGGTTGTATGGTTATACAGGCTTTTTTTGAGGATATTGCTACATCCTGTAGCCAATAATAATTTTTTATTTAACATGCTCTTTTTGGCTGAAAGGCTAAAATCATAGGTGGCTATAGAAAAACCATTTGGAGAGGTAGAACGCCCGGTGTAAAAACCATTCATGCTAAACTTCCAGTCGCCCTTTAATTCTAAATTTTGGTAAAAGTTAATATCGTAGCCCCAACCCGTGCCGTTGTATGCAAAGTTTTCAATATCAGATTTTTCAT
>JAZKDS010000410.1:0-2561 GCA_040387455.1 Bacteroidota bacterium | reverse complement strand
CAAGGCTAAACTGCATTGTCCACCACGTTACAGGCTGATATGGCATGGAAGCCGAAAAACCAAACCTGTTTCCTGTAGCGGCATTAGCCTGGTAGGTGGTATTGTAATTTTGTTCCCTCTGGTAGTCTATTACCTGTGTAAAACCATCTTTGTATAGGTAACCGTATAAGCTAAGGTTGAGGGCGCTTTTGTATATGTAGCTTAACTGTAAACTATTATAGTATTGTGGTTTAAGAGCAGGGTTGCCGGTTTCCAGCGTATATGCATCTATATATTGGTAATAAGGGTTTAGCGAAAGGTAATCCGGCCTGCCAATGCGCCTGCTATAGCTAAACTGGTACTGGTTGTTTTCCTGTTTGTATCCTAATGAAAAGGACGGGAACAGGTTGGTATACGCACCTTTGTTTACCTTATCGTTTACCTGAGATACCGCTGTGAACCTGTAATATTCTGCACGAAGCCCTGCCTGTACATTCCATTGGCCAAATTCGCCTGAAGCCTGCACATAACCCGAAGCCAGTTTTTCATCGTATTTAAAATCGTTTACTAAAAGGCTGTCCGGTATAGTCAACAGTTCTGTATTATTGGTTGTGTAGCGGTTGTAATAGTCCATCTTAACATACGCGTATTTTGCCCCGGCTTCAAGATTTATGTTTTTAGTAAGTTTGTAGTTAAAATCGGCCTGGATATTAGCAATAGTATAGGCTGTTTTATTTTCACCATCAAGGTTCATGTACGTGCTATTGGCATATTCATTTCTTTGAAAACCATCTTTTTTTGTACTGTAGCGGGCAAAGTTAGCCTGCACATCCAGTTTTGTAGAAGTACTGTCTGATGTGAAATTGTAAAATACATTACCGGCAACACGTTTTTCGGGTGTGGTATACTGCTGCGTAAGGTTTACCGTATTTTGCAGCACGTTGTTAAGGTATTCATTAGTATTGCCGTTACTGCTCTCATAACCCCTATCGTTATAATACTGCCACTCTGTGCTAATTGTTTGGTTTTTATTGAGCCTGCGCTCTGCGGCAATAGTAAGGCTGGTCGAATTTGTAACCGGTAGCCAGGTGTTGTACTGGTCAATAATTTTCTCACCATCTTCAAGTGCTATAGTTTGCTTAATGTGCCTGTGGTTTACCGATTGTCCTTTATAGTAAGAACCATTTGCATTTAGTGTCCAGAGCGAATCGTTGTAAAATAACCTTCCACCGTGCTGCCTTTTAAAGTATTCGCCATAATAAGCAGCCGAGTTAATACTGCCTGAAAAACCCGCTTTTCGGCTTTTTTTAAGCACTATGTTTATAATTCCTGCCGTACCTGCCGCCTCATAACGGGCAGAGGGCTGTGCAATTATCTCGATAGACTCAATGTCAGACCCTTTTAACGAACGTATGTATTCGCGCAGGGCATCGCCCGATAACAGGCTCTTTTTACCGTTAATCATTACCTGTATGTTGGTATTGCCCCTGTACACCAGGTTTTCGTCTTTATCAAGGCGCATACCGGGCACCAGCCGTATGGTTTCTAATCCATTATTACCGTTGCCTATACCGGCGGCATCTACATTAAAAATGGTTTTATCGCCCTTCAGGGTTACCGCTTTTCGGCGGGCATCTACGACAACTTCCTCGAGTTGGTTTTGCTGGGGTATCAGTACTACGTCTATTGTTTTGGGCAGATTCTCTAAAGTAATTTCCTTAGTATAGGTTGTAAACCCAATGTAGCTTACTGTAAAAGTGCCTGTTGTAAAAGAAGTAGCTAGTATCAATGTATAATTTCCTTTTTCGTCGGTTTCAGTAAATGCTATGCTGTTCTTTTGTCCATCCAGTATAGCTACTGATGCAAAGGGTATGGTATTGACACTATTATGCTCTGTTACCGTACCGGTAATTGTGCCCTGCGCTGCCGCCGATAGGGATATAAAAAATAAAATAATGATACTGCTTACGGTTTTCATAATGTTTGTATTTGGTTTACCCTGCAATATTACCCCATATTATTCGGGCTATTTTTGGGTTGGTATAAACTGCCATTTCTGTAAAACGAAATGCTATTCTATTACAAATATTGGTATCATTGTACAAAAAAGAAGGTTTGTACTGTATTTTGCCGTGTTTGTATAAACCATTTTTTCGAAGAATATAAATGGGTTACTTTAGCAGTATGAGCAAGAAAAGAGAAATACTATACCACATTATATTTTGGTTGCTTTTTATAGGGCTAAACCAGCTTTTAAATATCATTACAAAACAGAAAGACCTGTATTCAGCATGGAGCATCATGCAAGGCATAGGTTTTGTAGCGTTACAGCTCCTCATTTTTTACATCAATTATCTTTGGATATGTCCTGCAAGCATTCCAATAAAAAAATGGGTGGTTTTTATTGCGGGCCAATTGGTGCTTATAGTATTGTTTCCGTCGCTACGGTTTTTATTTGAGGAGGTACTACTTTATAACATTACGGGTATTCATAATTATGATTTGAGTAATTTAAGTACAGTTTACTACTTATTTGACAACTCTTTTTACGTAATCAGGATCCTCCTGTTTAGTATTGTAGG
>JAZKDS010000409.1:1291-1625 GCA_040387455.1 Bacteroidota bacterium | reverse complement strand
GTAGAGTTCAGGAGGATCTCCTAAAGGAAATTCGGTAATGGTAGGGCTAATAAAATTTAATAAAGAACTTATAGAATCTGTTTCATTATAAAATGGAATTCCATCAATATTATCCATATAAATCAGGATAAGGAAATCTTTAGAAAATCGTTTTGACAATCAAAATGCAAATATAAGAATATTTTCCTTTAAATAAAAGATTTTTTTTATTTTCAGCAGATTGTTTTAAATACTTTAATTTGCATTACCATAACAGCATATTCAAAATGAAACTATACACCATAGAAAGCGGCAACTTTAAGCTTGATGGCGGCGCCATGTTTGGCGTAGTGCC
>JAZKDS010000409.1:789-1281 GCA_040387455.1 Bacteroidota bacterium | reverse complement strand
GCCTAAAACCATCTGGAATAAAACTAACCCTGCTGATGCTAACAACCTTATAGATATGGCCGCCCGCTGCCTGCTTGTAGAAGACGGCAACCGCCTAACGCTTATAGATACCGGCATGGGCAACAAGCAAAACGACAAGTTTTTTGGCTACTACTCCCTTTGGGGCAATTTTGATATAGACAGTTCGCTGGCAAAGCACGGCTTTAATCGCGATGATATTACCGATGTGTTTTTAACCCACCTGCATTTTGACCATGTGGGCGGTGCTATACAATGGAATAAAGACCGTACCGGCTATGAGCCCGCTTTTAAAAACGCGCATTTCTGGACTAACGACAACCACTGGCAATGGGCCACAAAACCCAACGCGCGCGAAAAGGCATCGTTTTTGCCCGAAAATATACTGCCCATGCAGGAAAGCGGCCAGCTGAAGTTTATAACCCGCCCCGAAAGCGGCAACTTCCTGGAGCAGACCGAAGCGGGCTTTGGCGT
>JAZKDS010000409.1:0-779 GCA_040387455.1 Bacteroidota bacterium | reverse complement strand
CAACAGCAAGACCTTTGTGTTTATGGCCGATCTCCTGCCTACCACCGGGCACCTGCCCCTGCCCTATGTAATGGGTTATGATACCAGGCCTTTGCTTACTATAGATGAGAAGGCTGCATTCCTTAATACAGCGGCAGATAAAGGCTATTATTTAGTGCTGGGCCATGATGCACACCACGAGGTTATAACCGTAGAACGCACAGAGAAAGGCGTGCGCCTTAAAGAGGTTTTCAGGGCGCAGGATGTACTAATGTAATGTTAATGTGTGGCCATTTGTAACAAATTGGCAATAATTTTGACAGATTGTATTACTACTTAAAGTAATTTTTAAACGACGAAATGAAATTCAGATCCATTTTACTCACGTCGGCACTTGCACTGTTTTTAGCAAGCTGCGGCGCAAAAAAAATCACGGCTACCCCACTAACTGCAACGGCAGCCATAACGGCTAAAAAAGGTGCTATAAGCGATGACCAGGAAAAGCGCTGGAGCCATCTTGACCTGCTTACAGATACCATTCCCGGCATGAGCGTAGACCGTGCTTATGAGCTGCTTAAGGGCCGCAAAAGCACAAAAGTTATTGTGGGCGTTATAGACAGCGGTATTGATATTCAACACCCCGACCTGCAGGGCGTTATATGGACCAACCCTAAAGAAATTGCCGGCAATGGCAAAGACGATGACGGCAACGGCTATATAGACGATGTGCACGGCTGGAACTTTCTGGGCGATATAGAAAACGAGAACATGGAGTTTGTGCGCATTGTAAGGAAAGGCGA
>JAZKDS010000408.1:3146-5910 GCA_040387455.1 Bacteroidota bacterium | reverse complement strand
CAGATTTGCATTCCGTACACTGGGCAAAAGTAAGTGCACACATAAACAGGGCAGCAAGGGTATAAGTAAGCTTCATCAGATGTTTTTTATGCAATGTACTAAAAAGCATTAAACAAGCAAACGTTTACTGCAATTCGGCAAAAGTATCGCCCTGCTTAATATCGCCTGTTTCAAAGCCTTTTTTAAACCAATACATACGTTGTTCGGAAGTGCCATGCGTAAAAGAGTCGGGCACTACCCTGCCCTGCGATCGTTTTTGTAGTGCATCATCGCCCACTGCATTGGCAGCGCTAAGGGCTTCTTCAATATCGCCTTCTTCAAGTATATTTTTCATTTTTTGGTCATAATGTGCCCAAACACCCGCATAAAAATCGGCCTGAAGCTCCAGCGCTACAGATAGCTTATTGGCCTCACGCTCATTGCCCTGCTCTTGCATGCGGCGCACTTTAGCCGAAGTACCCATAAGTGTTTGCACATGGTGGCCTATTTCGTGGGCTATAACATAAGCCACGGCAAAATCGCCACCTTTGGCGCCGTATCGCGATTGCAGCTCGTCAAAAAACGCCAAATCCATGTATACTTTTTGATCTTCCGGGCAATAAAACGGCCCCGATGCAGATGATGCATTGCCACATGCAGTTTGCACCCCATCTCTAAACAATACCAGTTTAGGGTATTTATAGGTCATGCCATTTTCTTCAAATATTTTTGTCCATACATCTTCGGTATCGACCAGTATGGCGTTTACCATCTCGCCCTGCTCTTTATCCCTGGCGCTAAGCTCTACAGGCTGCCCCTGCTGAGATGGCTGGCTTGTAATATCATTTAGTACAGAAGCATCGCCACCCATAAACATATTTATAAGTAGTACTATAACCCCAATTATACCGCCACCTACGGCTACCTGACCGCCCGATACGCCACGACGATCTTCCATATTATCACTTTGTCTTCTGCCTCCCCATTTCATAATTGTAAGAATTTTTATATTACTGAAAGTTAGGTAAAATAAAAGAGCTCCGTTAAACTTTATCATCAATTTAGCACTTAACCCCATAAAAAAAGCAGCATGTTGCCATGCTGCTTTTTTATAGATTTAACATATTAATCAAGTGTAATAAACCTCGACTCTATAACGCTGTCTCCATTCAGCTGCATACTCCTTTCATAATAAAGGCTAAACGGCCAGCCAGAATTGTGCATGTAGGTACCATAATAATCTTCAAGCCCAGATACCTTTATGGTATTTTTAAGCTCTTCAGCATCATTACCTGCAAGTTCCTTAAAGGCACTGCCCAAAGCGCCAACAATGGTTTCATCATCATAGGTTTGATAAAACTTAAGCAGGAATGATTCCTCTTCAAAATCTATTTCATCCAGCGTTAAATAAACATCTGATTTTACGACGGCGCCAAATTCATTTTTCTCATCAACAACATCCGATATTTCTTCGCCAAGCCCCATCGAGTGACCATAAAAGGCATAAAAGTGTGCAATATCCTTAAGTAATACATCTTCAACCGTTTCACGCCTGTTGGCCGTTGCTAAAAGGTTAATAATATATTGTGGAATTTCTTTGTCTTTTTGCAGCAATTTTAGGCCATTTTTATAGTGCTCATCCACCTCTTTCCAGTTTAGTAACTCCTGGTATTCGCCAATCTCGTTAGTTTTAAACTTCACGGTTAGCCCATTTGCCAATGCCGCCGCTCTAAAAGAAATATTATTACTATTCTTTGACGTAAAATCGCGATATTTCCACTGCACGGTATAACTGCTTTCGGTAGAATCTGTTACAATAATATCTACCTTATAGCTATAATTTTGTGTGGTAATAGTGTCTTCTGCTTTTAACTTATATTTTTTATATTCAATAGTATAGGTGTGGGCTTCATTTTTATCCCAATAGCCAATAACCTGCACGGTAGAGTCGGCCGGGTTTATCTGGCAATAGCCGTTAAAAGCAATACATAAAAACGCAAAGAGGTATAAAAGTCGGTTCATATTGGTTGATTATGCCGCTAAGATATTAAAATCCGAATCGGAAACCAACATAAGCATCGGCCTGGTTTGCATCGCCAAGCGCAGCCGAAAGTATTGATCCTGAACCCAGGTAAAAGCCTCCCACACGAAAACCTATACCAGCTGTAAAATCTGACACTTCATTAAAAGAAAGTGGCATATAAGCCTCAAAAATACGTGTAGAATAGCGTGGGGTAATGGTTAACAGGTTTTGCACCGCAATCTGGTCGTTATTATTGTCTTTATTAAGTTTTTGCTGCCAGTACACAGTGCCATAAAAATCGCCGTATACATTTACATCGGCATACGCCGAAACATAAGCCGGCAGTTTTATTTTGAAATCCCTGGTATTCTGTTGTACTGTTAATACATTATTAGCAATAAGTATTTGCTCAATCTCCTGAATATCATCAACGTTTTCAAATTGATTAAGATTAAGTCCATCGCTACCCACGTTTAATTTATAACTATTATCTTCATTATTACTATCCTTAAATTTAAGGCTGCCCATATTTTTAACGGCAAGGCCGGCATTCAAAAAATAACCATCAGGATTTTCATCATTTTTCCACTGGTAGTTTACACCTATATCTGCAGAGAGGCCGTTTAGCCCCCCTGCAAAAAATTTTGTATAGTTATCATTATCAGTAAAACCATTAGCCAATGACCCTGAATAAGCAAAATTCAAATCTGCCTCAGCATTTGTAAGTTCAACCTGGCCACCGTTATTGGTTATCGTTCCGCT
>JAZKDS010000408.1:0-3136 GCA_040387455.1 Bacteroidota bacterium | reverse complement strand
TACTGGCACCCATATTAGCATAAGACCCCGGAAAAAGTAGCTTAAGCGTAAGGCCTGCGCTAAGCTTTTGCGTATCATCTTCATATATATTACGGGCAGCGCTAAAGCCTATCTCTCCCCACGAGGTAGCCATAGCTTTTTGGTTATAATCGGCTAAAATGTTGTAGGCCTGTGCAATATTATCAACACGCCCGTTAGTTACGGCATTACCCAGTGCGGGGTTAACATCTACCATATCGGCGCGCACTTTTGCGGCAGATGATATGCCAAAACCCCATTCGCCCCACTTCATAGCAAAGGCCGGACCCAGTATTTCGATATCCATACGCAAATCTGTAGGTTCGGATCCTGCAAAAATAAGAGCGTCAAAATTGCTGCCGCTCACAATATCGCCAAAGGTTATTTTATTATTGGCTACATTAGCACTAATACCCAGTACATTAACCTCATACATAGTACTCAGGTTGGTAAGCTCTGCAGGGTTAAGGTTTGCGTTAAGTATACCGGTGCGTTTAGAGGTATTAATGCCGGCAAAGTGCTGCTGTGCAAAAGCGCCTGCACTGCAAAGCGCAAAAGCAAATAATAGGGTGTTTTTCATTTATCTGGTTAATTGTAGGTTACATTAAAGATAATCAAATTATTAACGCAGAATAATTGATTATTTCGCTAATCTTTTGTTAACAAAAATGTAATCTTTCACAATTTACTTACAGAACATAAGAATTTAAATAGATCTCCATAAAGCATCATCGGGCACAGGAGCGGTAATTTGTAGTGCCTCTTTAGTAACCGGATGCACTAAAACCAGCTTGCGGGCATGCAGGTGTATACCGCCATCAGGGTTACTACGGTCGGCACCATATTTTAAATCGCCTTTTATTGCAGAACCTATTACAGCCAACTGCGCACGTATTTGGTGATGGCGCCCGGTATGGAGGTCAATTTCCAGAGCGGTGTAGTTATCCAGCTTTTTAACTACCTTATAATCAAGGCTGGCCATTTTGCTGTTAGGCACTTCTTTAATAAACGCTTTACTGGTATTGTTTTTTTCATTGCGAGTCAGGTAGTGCACCAACGTGCCGCGTTCCTGCTCCGGGTGTTTTTTTACCACAGCCCAATACGTTTTTTGGGTTTCGCGGTTTTTAAAAAGCTCATTCAAACGGGTAAGGGCCTTGCTTGTACGGGCAAATAGCACAATACCTGTTGTGGGTCTGTCTAAACGGTGTACAACGCCTAAAAACACTTCACCGGGTTTGTTGTATTTATCTTTAATATACTCCTTTACAACATCGCTAAGGGGCTTATCGCCGGTTTTGTCGCCCTGCACAATATCGCCAACGCGTTTATTAACCACAATTATGTGGTTGTCTTCGTATAGAACATTCAGGTTATTTTTGTTAGATATTGTTTTCAAGATGGATTATTCGATTGTTCGATTTTTGGATTATTCGACGAGTTAGATAATTAGATCAATTATATTTTTTGCATGAGAGATGACCTGAACTTTGATGTCATTTTCACAATCCTATCCAAGGTTATTAATCAATGTATTTGCTTTATCTTCTGTAATAAAATTCAAATCGGATGCAATCAACAATTGCGATTCAATTTCGTAAGCTGAACCAATTGCTATTTCCAGAAATCTGCAAAAATCTTTATCTGAACTTCTCGATGCGCCTTCAGCTATGTTAGACGCAATTGAGACAGCCGCCCTGCGAAGTTGATTGGTTAGACCAAATTTTTCAGCTTCAGGAAACGAGCATGTTACAGCATAAATATCTGAACAAAATTTCCTGCTTTGCTTCCAAACCTCTAACTCTTTAAACCTATACATCCGCCCTGTCTAAAATTCTAACTATCTAAATTAATACTGCTCCTTCTCATTCGGGAAATCACCGCTCTTAACATCGGCAGAATACTGGCCTATAGCAGCTGTCATACCGTCAAAAAGGTTCATGTAACGGCGTAAAAAACGCGGGCTGAATTCATTGTTCATACCCAGCATATCGTGTATTACAAGCACCTGGCCGTCTACACCACCACCCGCACCAATACCTATAATAGGTATGGTAAGGCTTTCGGCTACTTTTTTAGCCAATGCCGCCGGAATCTTTTCAAGCACTATGGCAAAACAACCCAAACGTTCTAATAGTTGGGCATCTTCTATAAGCGTTTCTGCTTCAGCATCTTCTTTGGCACGAACAGTATACGATCCAAATTTATAAATACTCTGTGGCGTAAGCCCCAGGTGACCCATTACAGGTATGCCTGCATGCAGTAGTTTTTTAACCGAATCTTTAATTTCGGCGCCGCCTTCCAGTTTAAGGGCATGGGCACCGCTTTCTTTCATAATACGTATGGCCGAACGAAGCGCCTCCTTAGGGTCGCTCTGGTAGGTGCCAAAAGGCAGGTCTACCACCACAAGGGCACGCGCTACGCCACGTACAACCGATGAGGCATGATACACCATCTGGTCAAGCGTAATAGGCAAGGTAGTTTCGTGGCCCGCCATTACATTACTTGCCGAGTCGCCTACTAAAATAACATCTACACCGGCAGCATCTACAATACCGGCCATAGTAAAATCATAGGCGGTAAGCATGGATATTTTTTCTCCATGTGCCTTCATTTCAATAAGCGATTTGGTAGTAATGCGTTTGTAATCTTTTTTAGCGACTGACATAGTGTGTAAAATTTAGGCGGTAAATGTAGTAAATTGCGGTAAAATACGGTTGCCGGTTGCAGTTTTATTAAGATTTGATGTAACAAAAAGTATTAGGCCCTATAAATTTTATTTTAACAACAAACTGAGGCTTACTGGTAATAACACTTTTACATTGGTAAAAGAAAGCGGCACCTGGAAGAAGTTATATTATAGACACCCGAAGGGCTGCGCATTAGGCAGATAGCAGCAAGCAGCTTACGACTTTTAAACTTTTGACTTTTAAACTTAGAAAAGCCTATATTTGCGCCCGAAACAGGCCGCCTTATCGCTTTCATGCTTATGGCGTGAACGAGGAAAGTCCGGACACCAGAGGGCAGCATAGCGGGTAACGCCCGTCACTACACCGCAAGGCGTGGGAGGACAAGTGCAACAGAAAGTATGTACAGGTAATGCTGTAGTGAAACCAGGTAA
>JAZKDS010000407.1:0-5566 GCA_040387455.1 Bacteroidota bacterium | reverse complement strand
AAGCACCTGGATAGATTCGATATCGCCGGGAGCAAAGTCATAAGGGCTGTCTAATATAATGTTGTCTACTACAAACAATGGGTTGTTGTTTGTAAAAGATCCGATACCTCTGATTTTGATGTTTACAAAACCACCCGGCTCACCACTGGATTGTACGGTAACACCCGCAGCCTGGCCCTGTAGCATCTTGGCTACATCATAAGTAACGGTTTTTTTAGCATCGGCCACGTTAACTACAGATACAGATCCTGTAAGGTCTGATTTCTTTTGGGTACCGTAACCTATTACTACTACCTCATCTACGGCTGTACTGTTTGAAGCAAGCGATACATTTATAGTAGTTTGCCCTGCCACGGCAATTTCCTGATCGGCATAACCCATGTAGCTAAACACAAGGATGTCACTATCTTTTGCATCAATGGTATACTTACCATCAAAATCTGTAGTGGCAGCTTTTGTAGTCCCTTTCACTACAACGTTTGCGAGAGGAAGCCCAGCTCCATCTGCAGCATCGGTTACACTACCACTAATGGTAATGTTTTGGGCCTGCATAGTACAGACAGAAAACAACACGGCAACAATCAGGGCTATCCTTTTACCCAGGATCTGCCCTCCTGTTACCTTAAATAAATTAGTAATTGTCATCATAAACATTAAAATTTGGTTTGTTTTATAAATGTATTTTTTACACTTCCAAATGTAATTAAAGATTTTTAAAAAAACCAAATATTTTTTCCACTAATTTTAAAATTAGCACAAATAAATCTCGAACCCTGCAATACTACAACGTTCTACTCCACTAATTGCGTAATCTTTTAGTAACTCGATAAGTGTTGTAAAATACCTTTATTCTTAATATCTTGCAGCACTTTTTAACATAGTATGGATAACTACAATGACCAGGTAAAAACGCTTCTAGCGGCAGACTGTATAATTTTTGGATTTGATAAAAAAAATTTAAAAATCCTTCTTATTAAGCGTGATTTTGAGCCCGAAAGAGGCCATTGGTCGCTTATGGGAGGGTTCCTGCAACCTACAGAAACGCTGGATGAAGCCGCAAACCGCGTTTTAAACCACCTTACAGGCCTGCACGATGTATATATGGAGCAGCTGCGTGCCTACAGTGCGCTGGACCGTGACCCGGTAGACAGAACGGTATCTGTTTCTTACTATGCACTTATTAATATTACCGAAGACACAAAGCTTAACGAAGATTTTTCGGCCAAATGGTTTGATATAAATGAGGCGCCAAGCCTAATTTTTGACCACAACACCATGGTGGGCCATGCCATGAGCCGCCTGCGCTACCGCGCCAGCACCAAGCCTATTGGCTTTGAGCTACTGCCAGAAAAATTTACCATGAAACAGCTGCAAACCCTATATGAGGCCATACTGGGAGAAAAACTGGACAAACGTAATTTTATAAATAAAATAAACGGCCTTGACATTTTAGTAAAGACGGAAGAGAAGGATATGAAATCATCGCGCAAGGGGTCTTTTCTTTACACCTTTGATGTAGATAAGTATAATGCTAAGGTTGTAGACGGCTTTACCTTTAAGCTCTAGCCCTTTGTTAAATATTGGCTAATATTAAAACAGGGCTGTATAATTGTGTTGTAATTTTAAATTATTAAACCACACTATTATGCCCGAAGGACCAAGTATATTAATAGCTAAAGAACAAGCTGATATTTTTGAAGGCCACAAAGTGCTTACCGCTGCCGGCAATGCTAAAATTGACATGGCACCGCTGGAAGGCAAAAAATTAATATCTATTAAAACCTGGGGCAAACACCTGCTGCTGTGTTTTGAGGGGTTTACACTACGTGTACATTTTTTGCTTTTTGGTACCTATCGTGTTAATGAGCGCAAAGAAACGGCTAAGCTGCGCCTGGGGCTTACTTTTACCAATGGCGAACTCAACTTTTACACGGCTGCCATAAAAGAGCTGGAAGGCAATATAAATGAGCATTACAACTGGGGCGAAGATGTTATGGGTGATGCCTGGGATGCCAACGCGGCTTTTGAAAAGCTAAAAGGCATACCTGATAAAATGATTTGTGACATTTTACTGGAGCAGGATATTTTTAGCGGAGTAGGCAATATTATAAAAAACGAAGTTTTATACCGGGTGTATGTGCATCCTAAAAGCAAAACTGGCAACATACCTAAACATAAACAAGACGAGATTATTGCCGAAGCCCGCAACTACAGCTTTGATTTTTTAAAATGGAAAAAGCAGGATGTTTTAAAAAAACACTGGCTGGCCCACAGCAAAAAAACCTGCCTGCGCTGCAACCTGCCCCTCATTAAAGAATATACCGGCGTTAAAAAGCGACGTAGCTTTTTTTGCACCAACTGCCAGGTTTTGTATTAAATAAAAATCCTCCGTGGTTGCCCACAGAGGATTTTCTTGATAAGGAATACCATTCTACCTAAACTATAAATCCTTATTTTTTATCGTTGGTTTGCATAAGCGCCTGCAATGGCTTAAGCTGGTCCATATTAAGGCCACCTTTGCCCATAAGGCCTGCAATGGTCATTACATTTGCCGGGGTCATATCATTACCGGTAACGCGCACCAGGCCAAAACCGTTGTCTTTTTGGTGCACATATACCACAAACTCTTCAATATGCTCACCCTCGCCTTTTGTCCTGATAGAGCCACCGCCTTCGCCGCTGTTAAACTTTATAAGCTCGTCATAGTTTTCTGTTTTAAGCAGGTTTTTTACATCCATTTTTTCTTTTTCAAACTGGGGCTTATTGGCATCGTTAGCCTTAAAAACAAGTACGTTGATATGCTCAAGGCAATCGAGCGCTTTTTTTTCTTCGGCGTTAAGCTGCAGCTTATCGGTTTTAATAATGCTTGGAGCAATATCTACTGCCATAAAGCTTTTATCTTCGGCCTTTTGCACAAAATATTTTTGCACGGTGGGCTTGCTGTCGCACGAGGCAAGCAGCAGGGCCGTTAGGGCTGCAATTATAAAACGTATCATAATTATTGTTTTTTAGTTGCTGCCTTTTTTAGCTCGTTGCCGCCGGGCAGGCTCATTTTATCTGTAAGGATAGATATATCGCTCAGGTCAAAATTACCGGTTAACGACATCAGTACGGTTTCCTGTTTACCGCCTTCCATAAACATAAGCAGTTCTTTAACCTGGGTAGATGTAGCACCATTTTTTACATAGATCTTAATATTCTGTCCACCCTCGTTTATACGCATCAGCTCTTCCAGCGGGTTGGTTTTAAGATAGGTTGTAACGGCCGTTTTTATTTCGGCGCTGTACTTGGTACTGCTTGTGGTAAAAACCTTAAGGTTATCAAGCTTTTTAACCAGGGCAAGATATTTTTGACCCTCTTTATCTTTAGGGTCAAGCTTTACCTGGCTCATTAGCTCAAACATTTTTTTGTTTACTATTACCGAAAGTACTTCGGGCACATCTTCAAACTTTGCAAAAGCCTGCTGTGCAAAAGATACTGTGGGCAGTATGGCAAACACTAAGGCAATTATAAACTTTTTCATTGTAATAAAAATTAAATTTTGTTTTTGGTGTTAATAGGGGTTGTATGCTTATTATTTTATCCCCTCAAGGCTTTTGAGGTCTATGTTTCCTTTAAAGGCTACCAGTACCAGTTCTTTACCCTCGGCATCGTCTATAAAAACAAGGCCTTCTTTAATAATGGTTTCACTGGCGCCCTGTTTTATGTATAACTTAATTTTAGAGCCTTTGTCGTTTATGCTCATCAGCTCTTCCATCTTATTATCCTTAAGATAGTCTGCCGCTGCGGCGCGCAGGTTTTTTTTATGCTTTTTATCTGATGTGGTAAATACCTTAAGGCTTTCAATATTTTTAAGCTGGTCTTTAACTTTAGCACCTTTATCGCCTAATGAATCTATTTTAAGCCCGCCCAGCATGTCAAACATCTTGCCGCTTACACTTATGGTTTCTATACCTTCTACATCGGTAAACTTATCAAATGCCGATTGTGCAAAGGTAAAAAATGGAGCAAGGGCTAATAGGGTTGTGATTACAAATTTTTTCATGATTTTAAATTTTTTTGATTGATGATTGATTTTGATGATTATTATTCTTTAAAGATTGTTTTTCGTTGTTTTTCGTACTCGCCTAAATAATTAACGCTCTCTACGCCAATATTTACTTTACCCGATAGCATTTGCAGTGCTTTTTGAGTTTCTTTAAATGCCATTTCAGGATCATCATAAGTACCCAGTTCCTGCTGTTGCCCATTGCCATTTATAAACCAGGCAAACATGCCGCACAGCAACACTACGCTTGCCGCTACAGAAAACCATTTGGTAAAGCTTACCTTAGTTTTTAAGGGCAGTTTTTTCTCAAAATGCAGTTCGTGCTGTTTGGCAAAATAGCCAAACATAGGCCTGTACTGCTGCAGGTGTGGCGCCACATCATCTTCTGAAAAGTAAGCTTTAAGGCTGTTCTCTTCTATGATGGTAGTTTCGGCGTTAAAATATTTATCCAGTAAGGCTTCAATTTCTCTTAATTCCATAGCTGTGTGTTTTTGTCAATTCTTCCCTTAGTGTTTTTCGTGCCCTCGATAGGGCTACGCGCACCGCGGTTTCATTCATATCCATTATTTTGGCAATCTCTTCAAACTCATATTGCTCAATATCCCTCATTTGCATTATAAGCCGTTGCTGCTGTGGCAACTGAGCCATAATTTTTTCGGCCCACTGCAGGCTGTCGCGGTCTTCGGCCTGTTGCTGTAATCCCGCCTGCCTGTCGGTATAATTAGAGTGCACTATGCGCATCTCACTGGCCTGCTTACTCTTAAGCCTGTCCAGGCAATAATTTTTTGTCATGGTCATGGCCAGGGCTTCTACGCTGCTATAGGTACTTAGCTTTTCCCGGTTGTTCCATAATTTTACCAGTACCTCCTGCGTGGCATCTTCGGCCTCTTCTGTACTAACCAGTAAACGCCTGGCAAGCCTGAAGACCCTATCTTTAAACGGGGAGATGGTTTTTATAAACTCCGCCTGGTTCATTGTTTAACTGGTGTTTGTTGTTGGTTTATAAAGTGAAGACGATTAACGTATTTTTTTGTTACACGTAACATTAAAAAAATTAAATTTACGTTTTAATTACAAAAGAAGCTTAATGAAAAAGATAACAATTGTGCTGCTTTTACTGCTTGCCCCTCTGGGTTTTATAAGCTGCGAAGACCAGGATGATACCGCTGTACCTATTAGTGATTTTATATGGAAAGGCCTTAACCTGTACTACCTTTGGCAGGCCGATGTGCCTAACCTAGCCGACGACCGTTTTGCCAACCAGGAGCAACTTAATAATTTTTTACAGCCGTATAACGACCGTACAGAGTTATTTGAAAGCCTTTTATACCAGCGTGGTGTTATAGACCGCTGGAGCGTTATATTCAGCGATTATACCGTATTAGAAAATGCCCTGCAGGGCGTATCTAAAAGTACCGGGGCAGAGTTTGGCCTTGTATATGCCGATGCCAGCCAAACCACTGTGTTTGGTTATGTGCGCTATATATTGCCGGGCAGCGATGCCAGTACTAAAGATAT
>JAZKDS010000406.1:2923-4538 GCA_040387455.1 Bacteroidota bacterium | reverse complement strand
CACAATACGGCCATTACAATCAATACATACAGCAACAGGTTGAGCAGTAGGGTAAACGGGATATTTTTTAGCACAAGGCTTTCAAATGAGGCTACCCAGGCAATAAAGCCATTCATTATGGTAATAGAAAACTCCAGCGCCTTAGCTATGTAAACCGCCAGTGCCGGAATGGTAAAATTGAGCAACAGTGTAATGATTCCGAGACCCAACACAAGGTTAGACAGCGGAATGACCACCACGTTAGCCAGTAAAAACAATAACGGAAACTGGTTAAAATAATACAGGCTTAAGGGCAGTACCCCCATTTGAGCAATGAGCGATATACCAACAGTATCTTTTGCCCATTGTACGGGCTTGTATTTGGCCTGTCCCAAGCGGTTATATATGGGCTGCAGCCACACTATGGCAAACACCGCGAGGTAACTGAGTTGGAAACCGGCATCAAACAAAAAGGCGGGCTTGGCCAAAAGCAATATAAGCATGGATACCGCCAGCGAATTGTAAATGTTTGCCCTGCGGTTGAGCGCATCGGCCAAGAGGATAATGCTGAACATTACCACTGCACGCACTACCGATGCCGATAGCCCGGTGATGAATGCAAAGCCCCACATCAATAAAACAATGGCTACCAGATGCCCTATCCTGCCCACTTTTGGCATACGTTTAAGCGGAGATAATATGCGGCTGAACGCCAAAAACAACAGCGAAAAATGCAGCCCGGATATGGCGAGTATGTGCACCACGCCTGCGCTGGTATAACTATCTGTGGTTTGCTTATCCATATCCTGCCGCTGGCCAAAAAGCAGCGCATTGATAACCTGCAAGGTTTGTGGTTTAAAATTATGGATAGAAAAGCTGCCAATGAGTTTATCGCGCAACTGTTGTATGTGGTAGTTGAAATCTTTTTGCTGCCCGGCAACAACATAATTCTGCCTTAGCTTTATTTGATGAAATACATCCTGCTTTGCCATATAGGCAGCATAATCAAACTGATAGGGATTGCGGGCTGTGGTAATGGGTTGCGGGGCTGCGGCTATAAAAAGTACATCGCCGGCATGCAGGGTTTTGGCATACTTGTCTTTTGGCACGTTAACTAATAAAGTGCCTGTAACCGGCTGCTTGTTTACAGTGCTTACCTCAAGATAATATTTTTCAGAATATTTATTGGGCTTCAGGCGCTCTGTAACAACACCTTTAAGTATAGGGTTTTCATCTTTTAAAAAATGGCTGTAGTGCGCCGCCCTGTTTGGGCCATAATGAAGGTATTGCACCGCCATGCCTATTGAAAAGGCAAACAACCATGCCGCTATGGCAAACCCTGGTTTTTGCAGCAGCACTTTACCCGCCTGCCATCGGGTAAAGGCTAATGCAACAATAAACGTTAGTATAAGGATACAAAGCACTGTGAGTTGTGGTTGCAGATAGTAACCTGCAAGTATGCCCAGTGCTGTAAAAAATGTAATGGGTAGTACGGGGTATTTCAATATCATAAGTTAAAGGATACTGAAATAAAAATAGCTATTTAATATCTTCTATAACCCTATTGGCCTGTACATACGTTTTTATGTAATATGCCTCATTCATAGACGAAACCATTACACCGCTGCTTAGTGTA
>JAZKDS010000406.1:0-2913 GCA_040387455.1 Bacteroidota bacterium | reverse complement strand
GAATAAATTTTACTTCGCCTTCTTCGGTAACCTCGGTAACAAGGCCTACGTGGTTAATTCTTTTCCTGCCGGGGTTGTTGTCAAAAAACAGCAGGTCGCCTTTTTTAACCTCTTCCAGTTCTATTTCTACACCTGCGCCCTGGGCCATAGCGGCAGAGCTGCGCGGTAGTGTAACATCAAATATTTTAAATGTGGCATATACCATTCCACTACAGTCCATACCGGCCATTGTAGTGCCGCCACCACGGTAGTGCACACCTTCAAACTCCATAGCGTTGTTTACTATTTGCTGTGCAAAATAGCTCTCGTTAGGGTCTGGGGTAAAATCTGCGGGAGTTGGTTCGTTGTTAACAACAGGCTGCTTTTTAGAAGCTTTCTTTTTGGGGTCTTCGGTTTTTCTAGGACCGCCTTTTTCTTTTTTTGCAGATGCCGGAGCATCAGCAACAAGAGCATCAACAGTGGTTTGGGTAGTTTGCTGAACCGCTACCGGTTTTTGCGGTGTGCCAGCCACATAGTTTGTGGTTATAGAAGGCGATTTTGATACTGATGCAGGTTTTTCTACATATGCATAAATCCCTTTTTCCTGGGCCTCCTTCTTAGAAGTTACTATTTGCGCGGTAGCGCTTATTGTGGTAATTAAAAGTAGTAAGGTAAGGTGTAGGGACTGGAAATGCTTCAAAATCTTATTCTTTTATCTAATCAAATTCTCGATTATGTGTTTTCACAAATATAAGGAACTTAATTTAATATAAGTTTAAGAATCTATGTTAAATGTTTGATTATTAAACCTGCCACCCTTTCGCTGGCCCCTGCGCCACCCAGCATTTTTTCCAGTAACCCGTACTGTTTCAGGAGTTTTTCGCGATGTTTTGGGGTTAAAATTTTTAACAGTTCGGCACTGATATTTTTTTTGTTCAGTTCGTCCTGAATGAGCTCTTTTACCACTTCTTTATCCATAATAAGGTTAACCAGCGAGATGTATTTTAGCGTAATTACGCGTTTTGCTATCTGGTAACTTAGCCAGCTGCCACGATAACAAACCACCTCGGGCACTTTAAAAAGAGCCGTTTCCAGCGTTGCCGTACCCGATGTTACCAGGGCGGCATGCGCCACACTTAATAAATCGTAGGTTTTATTGCTTACAAAATGTACCCGCTCGTTATTAAGGAACTGTTGGTAAAAATCATATTCCTGAGACGGGGCACCGGCAATTACAAACTGGTAATCAGGGAAATCATCTACTACAGAGAGCATAAGCTCCAGCATTTTTGCAATTTCCTGCTTTCGGCTGCCGGGCAATAGTGCAATTACAGGCCTTTGGTCTAAGCCATTTTCTTTTATAAACTGCTCTTTATTGGTAGCCTCCCGGTTTTGAATGGCATCTATAAGCGGGTGGCCCACAAATTCTACCGCAAACTCGTGTTTTTGCTCATAAAAGTCTTTTTCAAACGGCAGTATAATGTACATTTGGTCTACATCGCGCTTAATGGCCTTGATGCGGTTTTCTTTCCAGGCCCATATTTGCGGCGAAATGTAGTAATGCGTTTTTATGCCCAGCCCCTTGGCCCATTTTGCAATGCGCATGTTAAAGCCCGGATAATCTATAAAAACAAGCACATCGGGCTTAAAGGCCAAAATGTCTTCTTTACACAATTTTATATTCCGAAAAATGGTGCGCAGGTTAGCTGCAACTTCGGCAAAGCCCATAAAAGCCAGCTCGCGGTAGTGCTTAACCAGTGTGCCGCCGGTGGCCTGCATAAGGTCGCCGCCCCAAAAGCGTATGTTGGCCTTTGGGTCTTTTTTATAAAGTTCCTTCATAAGGTTGGCCCCGTGAAGATCTCCGCTGGCCTCGCCTGCTATAATATAGTATTTCATTTTGCCGGATGTGTTACAAGGCAAAATTAAGGAATTTTAATTGTTAGGGGCAAATTATATGATCCCCCGGCTTCAGCCGGGGGCAAATTATACAAGAAGCCGGGAATAATACATATCAAAACAAATCAACCAGTACTACATCTACGGCAAGGTAACTGGCATCGGTAAGTTCATGGCCGTGCCCCATAAGGTCGTTCATGTAGCCGATGTCGAATATTACTGGTGCCGATGCCGGCGCATAGGTATAATACAGGCAAAAGCGGCTTTCTTTATAACCAAAATGATCCCAGCCCAGGTTAGGCTCATCTGAAATAGAAAACAGCGCTTCGGCAGTGCCGGTAAGGCCGTTGCCATGATTATCTAACGGTACTGTTACCCCGGCCTTAAAGCGGGTGCGCAGTTGCAGCTCATTGCTTTGGGCGCTGAAACTTTCGTCATAAAATTCGCGCAACTCCTGCCTTAGCGTTAGCGAATATTTAGCATGGGCATCTTTTAGCGTGTAGGCCAGCCTGCCATAACCCCTAAACTCCTGTGTAACCGATGGGCTGTGGGCATAATCGGCCAGGGTGTAATCAAAATGGTTTTGCCTGCGGTAGCTCAGGGCATAGCTGTATTTTAAATGGCTGCTGAGCTTGTGGTATACCTCGGCGTTAAACACGCCTATATCGGCATTGTTGATGGGGTTGTTGCTATCGGGGCCGCTTATCCTGCCCAGGCCGGCATATACCAGCAGGGCATTATTATCATTTAGCTGCTGCTTTACACCCACGGCCTGCCAAAACGCAGTATTAGTTTCGCCCAAGCCCGGCGGACTAAGCTGGGCAAAGCCACTGAACATGAAACAAACAACACTTAAAACTGTATATAGAATCTTTTTTTGCATGGCCTTATCTTTTAATTATACTGCAAGATGCTACCGCAATCTGGAAACAATTGGGATTTTTGACAAAAAAAATGCCCCTGGCTGAAGCCAGGGGCAAATAATTCATTTTTATATAGTAAGTACAGGTGTGTTTACTGTTTTGTAAACTCGATCTT
>JAZKDS010000405.1:0-2628 GCA_040387455.1 Bacteroidota bacterium | reverse complement strand
GACTTCACCATATCCCTCCTGCAAGCTTTTGCCCATTTCGTAGCTAACCAGCTTGCCAAGCGGCTCCTTGTTTTTCCTTAAGGCATCGCCCATTTGGCGGATGATATCGCCCCGCTTAGGTGCAGGCATTTCGCTCCAGGCCACATAGGCCTTCTGTGCCTGCTGAACTACGTGGTCATAATTTGCTTTGTCGCAGCCCTGTACGGAGGCAATTAGCTGGCCGTCTACAGGTGAATAACTTTCAATGGTTTTTGATGTGCTGCCAAACCAATGAGTACCGGTAGAAACGCCATGGTTTGTGGGCTGGATGCCCAATTGCTGAAGAACTTCTTTAATCATATTAGTAAGATTCGCTATCGTTAGGAAAATCGTTGCTTTTTACGTCGGCAACATATTGTTGTATGGCTCCTGTTATTTGTTCATGCATATTTAGGTACTGGCGTAAAAACCGTGGCCTGAATTCGGTGTTGATGCCCAGCATGTCGTGCATTACCAATACCTGGCCGTCACAATTTTTGCCCGCCCCTATACCTATGGTTGGGATTTGTATGCTTTCTGATACTTCTTTGGCAAGTTCTGCCGGTATTTTTTCCAGCACCAGGGCAAAGCAGCCTACTTCTTCCAGCAATTTGGCATCGTGCCTTAGCTTGTCTGCCTCCGTTTTTTCTTTAGCCCGTACGTTGTAAGTACCGAACTTATATATGCTTTGAGGGGTTAACCCCAGGTGGCCCATTACAGGTATACCTGCACTTACAATGCGCTTTACACTGTCCAGCACTTCTTCCCCGCCTTCCAGTTTAATAGCATGAGCACCTGTTTCTTTCATGATGCGTATGGCTGAGGCTAAAGCTACTTCTGAATTGGACTGGTAAGATCCGAAAGGCATGTCAACCACCACCAGGCAACGGTTAATTCCCCTTATTACAGACTGGGCATGGTAAATCATGTGGTCCAGGGTGATAGGCAAAGTGGTTTCGTGGCCAGCCATTACATTGCTGGCACTGTCGCCAACAAGAATTACATCAATGCCGGCGGCATCAAAAATGCGGGCAAAAGAAAAGTCGTAGGCGGTAAGCATGGATATCTTTTCGCCGGCCACTTTCATTTTATGCAAAGTGTTGGTGGTAATCTTCTTAATTTCTTTGTTGACTGACATGGGAATGCAAATTAAGTATATAAAGTTTATAGGCGGTGAGTACAACGGCAATAGTGAATGGGTGCAATCAATGTTGTTCAGTTTGGAGTTAACAGGTAGTATGTGGCAATCAAACAAATCGAAACTCCTTCAGAGGGGATGATTTTGTATATGCACAGGAAGCTGCTATGGAGCCTGGTTTCTTTTTTCCGAATATGTTCTGGAGAATGTAAACATGAAGCTGCTATTGAGTTTGAAAAAGCGACTTTAAGCGGATATATCCTGCAGGGGTAGCGACCAGGTTGGCTGTGCCAGGCCACGTCGAGAGAAAGCCCGGTGAACACGTTAATGGGAAGGTTAAGATTTGAAAAGGCTTATAAAGGCTTATTATACCCTTAGTTCATGCTTGGTTCATGCTTAGTATATGCAGGGTTCACCTTTAGTAAACCCTTTGTACACCCATTATAGACCCAGGTAATATCCTTAGTATATGCTTATCTGAAGACTGGAAACTATAGGGAAGTAATATTTAGCAAGCTGGAATTTATTATAAAAAAAGAGCGCCGGGCTAACTCTTCGGAGAGCGGGAGGACTGTTTCTGCGGGGCCAGGGCCGTTTTATTCACAGCAAGCACCTACGGAGCTTAGTTTCATCTTTTCCGAAGATATTCTATAAACAGGAAGCTCCTATGGAGCTTGAAAAAAGACTTGAAGCGATCAAATCTTGCAGATGTTAACGATGGGGTCGGCTGTGCCAGGCCCCGTAGAGAAAGAATCTTGCAGGGGTTAAAGATGGGTTTGGCTGCACAAGATCTGTCGCGAGATATGGCAATGGTGAAGATTTATCATATCCATAAAATGGCAATACCCCCCGGGCAGCTTATATTTGGAAGTTGTGCTGTCAACTCAAATTACCCTATTGCCCTGTTTTCTATGAAATGTATATTTGCCTCACCTTATGAGCTTTATTAAAACGCTGCGAAGTGTATTCCTGCTTTCAGTTACTGACAGGGACATAGCGGCTAACGAAATCCGGGTCAATAATTTTAAACGCATCCTTTATATTACCACGCTGGCCTTGCCTATCAACCTGTTTTACATCATAAATTTTGGTTTGGAGGCCGGCAGGGGAACAGCTACAGAACAATACTGGAGAAAGGGAATTATTATTTCGCATTGTTGCCTTTTTGTCGTTAACGCAATGCTTTCTGCGACGGGTTTTTACCTGCGCAGGAAAAAAAAGCAGGATTCTGCAGCCGGCGGTGCTTTAATACAGGCCGTTTTTGTATTGCTGCCCATTTGGGGGGCTGTTACTGCATCCATCGACCAGTTGGTAACCTCGTCTATAGTAGCCTTTTTTCTAACCAGTATCGTAAGTGCCATTGCATTACTCGTTCGTCCATTGCTGGCCCTCCTGTATTTTGCTTTCACCTACCTGGTATTTTTTATTGGGCTTTCCATCACCCAGCACAACCCGGTTTTATTGCTTACTAA
>JAZKDS010000404.1:4469-23197 GCA_040387455.1 Bacteroidota bacterium | reverse complement strand
AATTAAGCCTTTTTTAATCAGTTAATTGCACAGGCTATAGTAATCAGTAAAAATGGTAAGAGAAAACGTAATATGTATACAATGTTTAGGGGTGCAGATGGATTCAAGGATGCTGACAGCAAAGGAAACTTCGCCCTGAAGCATTACCATGAGAACTACGGCTACTACCTTGAATCTGTATTATCAAAGCATCCGATAAAGGAACTGGGTAATAATTCCCATAAGGACGACCTGATGAACTCGCTGAAGAAGGGCAACCTGCAATCGACAACGTTCATCAAGGACGGGCAGGAAGTAAAGCAGTATATTGAGGCTACCCCGCAATTCAAGACCCTTACCGTTTACGATGCGGATATGAAGCGTCTGGATACCAGGCAGGCCAAAGAGCAGGAACAGTCACAGGGAACGGGCGAAGGCAAGAGCCAGGACACGAAAAAGCAGCAGTCTGCAACGGAAGAAGACGGGCAGGGAGAGACGCAGGAAAAGAAGCAGCGCCGTAAAAAGCAATCCTTATAGCCATGGGAACCGAAAAGCCTTTATTAGATTTCTTTACAGCGATCAGCAATGACCATCGCATCAGCAGCACGCACATCAGCGTGTTTGCCGCGCTGCTGTATTATAAATTCAGTAAAGGCTTTTCCAATCCCGTCTATGCATACAGCGCGGACATATTGCCCATAGCAAAGCTCTCCGCTGCCAAGACCTACCGCAAGTGCGTAAGGGACCTTAGCGATTATGGCTACCTGCGATATGAGCCCTCTTACAAGAAGAACCAGGCAAGCAGGATATTCTTGCCTGAATAGTATCTGAAAGTATATTTATAGCCCGCATGCGGGCTTTTTCTGTTTAATGCAACCGTCCATGAAAGAAGAAGATGAAATTACAGGAAAAATCACGCCTCAGGATGCTATGCGTATGCTTGAAGGTGAAGGGTTAATAATAACCCTGGAAGAGGCAACAAATATCTTGACTATTCTACGAAAAATAGCTAATATAGCGGTTTCCAAATATTTAGAGCGATGAAAAGGATAGCTGACTTATATGTGAGGGTGAGTACCGATGAACAGGCTGAAAAAGGCTACTCCCAAAGAAACCAGGAAGAACTCCTTCGAAAATATTGCGGTATCAACGGCATCCAGATCCGTGATGTTATTTATGAAGACCACTCCGCAAAGACATTCAACAGGCCGCAGTGGAAAAAGCTGCTGGTAAACCTGAAAAAAAATAAGAATAAGATCGATCTCGTACTTTTCATGAAATGGGACAGGTTCAGCAGGAATGCCGGCGATGCCTACCAAATGATTAGCCTGCTCAGAAAACTGGGTGTAGAGCCGCAGGCTATTGAGCAGCCCCTAGACCTTGCCATTCCTGAGAATAAGATGATGCTTGCCTTTTACCTTGCCGCCCCGGAAGTAGAAAATGACAGGCGTGCCCTTAATACCTTCCACGGATTACGACGTGCAAAGAAAGAGGGGAGGTATATGGGGATGGCACCTTACGGGTATGACAATAAGATCACTGAAGACGGCAAAAAGTTTATTGCGCCCGTACCGAAGGAGGCCAAGCTGGTCCGATGGATATTTGATGAGATCGCAAAAGAAGTATTCAATACAGAATCCATTTACCATATGGCAAAAGATCGTGGACTAACCTGCACGAAGGGGAATTTCTGGATCATCATAAAAAATCCGGTGTATTGCGGAAAGATAGTAGTCCCAAAATATAAGGATGAGGAGGCTATGCTGGTGGATGGGCAGCACGAGGCCATAATCAGTGAAGGCCTTTTCTACAGGGTACAGGATGTCCTGGAGGGAAGATCGAGGAATTACCGGCCAAAGGTACAGACCACGGAAAATTTCCCTCTCAGGGGCTTTTTCCTTTGTCCCCAATGTGGAAAGAAACTTACGGGAAGCAAGTGTAAGGGGCGGCATAAGTATTACTATTACTACCATTGTGAGGCCTCATGCAAGTACAGGATAAATTCCGAGATGGCCAATGAAAAGTTCATTAACCACCTGAACGGATATAAGCCCATACCACAGGTAAAGAAACTATACTCGGCTATCCTTCTTGAGGCCTACAAGGAACAGACGGTTAATGCCACAAGCGAAAAGAAAAAGATGCTTGCCCAGATAACTGAATATGAAAAGAAGCTTTCCAACGCGCGAAACCTCCTTGTAACCGAAAAGATCGATGTAGAGGATTACAATTTGATGAAGGCAGATTATAATTCAGTGATCAATAAACTTGAAAAACAACTAGCCTGTACAAATTTCGAAAAAGGAGATATTGAAGATTTGATGGGCAGGGGCCTTAACAACCTGATTTCCTTGGGTTCAGCTTACGAGAATGCGACGCTCGTGGAAGCAAGGGAGTTAATTGGTTTAATTTATCCCGAAAATTTCACATTTCGCGGAAGCACTTTCCAAACCGCTCGGGTCAATGAAATTATGAACTGTATCTATTTGGTTAACAACGAGTTGAAGGCAAAAAAAAACGGGACAAAAGACGATTTTTTCGCTTTGTCCCGAGTAGTGACCTCGACTGAACTTTTGTCTATTTTTAGATAGTTAATATTCAATTAGTTATATAGAAAGCGTGTCATGAGCGTGTCATAATCACTTAAAACTGCTTTATTCAGCGGGCTCACCCCGCATTATTTTATTCATATCCGCTCCCGGAAACACATTAGCAAAAGCGATTATAAAATCCCCACTAATTTTACCTTTCCTCATTTGCCTGGATAAATGGCTGTAATCAAAACCTGTTACCCCAGCTACATAAATGAGTGTCATTCCCTGAGAGGTTATATATTCTTTAATCCTGACAACAACCTGATCACTCATTTCCAAAATGCTTTTCAAGGCCAGACAATAATTCCTTTATTTTGTTTATTGAGGCTTGTGGATTACCATAGGTTAAATTAGGTTCTTCTAATAGCATGGGCCTGTTAGGTTCTTCTTCAAACCACCAATTTAAATCGATGTCCGGAAATTCTCTCTTAAGAGCGTAAGCCATCTCTGAGGTAAATTTATTCTCTACTACATTTCTACTAAGTACTTTATATGTAAGGTCGAGCCTTATCGCAATGGTCTTCAAATTATAACCATGCAACCCCATTAAAACATCAAATTTTTCTCTTAAAGTCACGTCGTTATTATTTAGAATAAATCTAAATTCCACTAAAAAGTGGATTTATGTTTTTATAATCCACTTTTTAGTGGAATATTTGTACACAGTTCTACCAATTGGTACAAATTTAAGCTAAGATATACACTTTTTAATCAAGTCAATATATGGGTTTCAATGAGAGTGATATTAAATCAATGTTAGATCAATACCTACCGGCACATTATGCCGACGAAGCCGTTAAGCGTTTGGCTAAGAAAGGCTTGAACCTTACGGCCTCTATTGTAAGAAATGCCCGTAGCGGCAGGCCTGCAAAGAATAAGACGGCCGTAGTTAGTGTATTGATTGAGATGGCTACCGAAGAAAAGCAGGCCATTGATGCAATTTCGAAACAATTAAATTAAACAATATGCTCAAACAAAAAAGGAAGGTCTTCCCGGGGTTAATGTGCGATGGTATCGAAATGTTCAATGATGGCGCGCAACTCAGGGTATTTAGGGGCGGCAAGCTTACATCCTTTAAAGATTTACCTGTCTATTATATCGAGATAATTCGCGAAGCCATTACCGCAAGCCCGGACATTGAACTCCATTTACAGGTTATGCACCCCGATAGCGAAATGAAACGCATAGAGCAGTTTGCCATATGCAACTTTTCAGGCCTCGACCATGAGCCAGATATCAAAGCTGGTGTACTGCAGAAAGGTGAGTACTGGGACTGCCCGATACGCGACCTGTGCCCGGCAGACGGTATTGTTTGTACAGCTCTGGAATACAATGGACATAAAATTTTAGGCAGGGAAGTACAGCTCATTAAGCTACTTACCACAGCGCTGACTAATGAAGCCATTTGCTTGGCTATGAAACTGCCGGCAGGATCACTCGAAACTCTACGCACAAAAATTTACAAAAAGCTTGGTGTACAAACCAAGCAAGAGGTAGCAATTATTGCTTTATCCCTCAATATAATCTAAGAGAAACAAGACTCTTAACTACGTTCTTATCTATTTTTTACATCGTTTTTTTGTTAATGCCGCTCCTAAATGTGAGCCTGGAGCGGCATTTTTTTAATCTTACTATAACCATGAACAATACATTAGAACTCGAATCGAAACATAGAAAATCACAGATTAATTTACTTACCGGACAGCTTAACCAGCTTGTTGATAGCGGCCTTTTTACAGAGGTTGAAATACGACGCCTATCGGCACCACTAAAATTAAAGCTTGGCCAGTTGCACGCTATAGAAAACGGCCAGGAACCGGCTGATGACTTTGATGGGGTAAATAACATTGAAGTACGCCTGTAAATGATAGCTAAAGAAAGCATTGACAGGGTTTATGAAGCCGACCTTATTGAGGTGCTGGAAAAGTATAACATCCAGAACTTTAAAAAAGCCGGTGCAACCTACAAGGGTTTATCTCCCTTTAGTAATGAAAAGACAGGTTCGTTTATGGCCAGCCCGTCTAAAAATATATGGAAGTGTTTTTCTTCCGGCAAGGGCGGTGTGGGTGCGGTTTCTTTTGCTATGGCTAAAGAAAATTTGTCCTGGATAGAAGCGGTAGAAAAAGTGGCCGGTCTTATGGGCATCATCCTTAATACGGTTGACCAAACACAAGAAGAGCTGGAGGAAATGGATCGCGATGAAAAGCGTCGCAAGATGCTTAAATGGGGTCAGGAAAAATTTAAAAAACATTTTGCGGCACTGCCTGAAAATCACTGGGCAAAACAAAATTTACTGGAGCGTGGTTACAGCCAGCTCACACTAGATCAGTTTGAAATAGGCTATGCAATTGATAACAGCAATGATATTACTGCTCCACTTAAAGAGAATGGCGCTTTAGATGATGGTATTAAGGTGGGGCTGGTGAAGGAAAAGGGAGACAGGCGGTATGATTATTTTAATGACCGGCTGATATTTCCTATCATAGATGAAAGGGGTAGGCCTATTGCCTTTGGTGGCCGTGCCTCAAATCAGGCGGTAAAAGAAAAGGGTTTGCCCAAGTATCTTAATTCGCCGGACACTAAGTTCTATAAAAAAGAGCACGTGCTGTATGGCTTCTTTCAGGCCAGGGCCGCAATGGTTAAGAGTAGTGAGTGTTACCTGACTGAAGGCTATACCGATGTTATGGGTTTTCATGATAAAGATGTAGCCAATACTATTGCCAGCTGTGGCACTGCCTTAACGCTGGAGCATGCCCGTAAAATTAAAAAGGCCTGTAAGCACATCATTCTTGTGCGCGATGGTGATGATGCCGGGCGCAAAGCGACCCTGAGAGATATAGACATCTGCCTTGCGGTTAACCTTAAAGTATCGGTGGTAGAGCTACCTAAAGACGAAGACCCGGATACAATAAGTAAAGCACAGGGTGAAAACTTAGGCAAGTGGCTTAAAGAGCATGAGTACAATGCCCTTTACTGGAAGGCTACAAAACTCAGGATGGAAAGCGATTCTCCGGAAGGTAAGGCAGAGGCCGTTGATGCTGTTGCTGAATCGCTTATAATAATTGCTGACCCGGTAAGGCGTAAGGATTACATAGCCGAATGCGCTAAGCTGCTTAAGATAGGCAGCAAAGATCTTAAGAAAAAGGTAGAAGACCTGGTGGCGCTTAAGGAAACAAAAAATAAAAAGGCGGCTTCAGCAGTATATGCAGATGAAAAGCAGGGGCTAATGATGATGGGCTTTCCTGAAGATGGTGATGTTAGCCAGTTTAAGCGCGATGGTTATGTAATTAGTAAAGAGCAGCTGTGCATATTTTTTGAAAATAGTAATGGCGGTTTTTCTAAGGGTACAAATTTTATTGTAAACCCGCTATTTGCAGTCCGTGCCGGTAAAAGCGAAGGCAAGCGGCTTATTGAATTTATGAATGTGGTAAAGGAACACACGGTGTTTGCTATTACCAACAAGGAGATGGCCAGCTTCGGTTTATTCCAGGAAAGAATATTGAGCGGTTACAATTTTACGTTCGAGCCACACATACAAAATAAGCAGTTCCTGCAGTTTCGCAACCGGCTGCTGTACAATTTCCGTTCGGCTTATGAGCTTTTTACCCTTGGCCAGCAGCCTGAAGGTTTCTTCGCCTTTGCAAATGGTGTAGTGTACAATAATGATTTCTTTCCGGTAGACGAATATGGCATTGTAGAAGTGGCCATTGAGGCCGATGAAGAAAATAAAAAGCCGGCTGTTAAAGAAACGTTTTACTCGCCGGCCTATTCTAAAATAAATATTACCGAGCGGGGCGACGAAGATGATTCGTTTGAGGGTGTTCGTGAATTTGCTTATAAAGAAAGCGAGCTGACTTTTAACCAATGGATGGACATGATGTACAAAGTATATGAGCCGGAAAAAGCCATGGTGGGTATCGCTTTTGTAATTGCAGCGTTGTTCAGGGATATCATAGTTAACCAGTTCTCAAGCTTTCCGCATCTGTTCCTTACCGGACAGCGCCAGTCGGGTAAAACAAAGTTCTCAGAATCGCTGACCTTTTTGTTTACACCCGGTCAAAAATCTTTTGACTTAAACACCGGTACCATGGTAGGTTTCTTCCGCCGGGTATCAAAGATTAAGAACATTGTAATTGGCCTTGAAGAATATACCGATATCATACAGGAAGTAAAATTCCAGACTCTTAAAGCAGCCTATGACAACCGTGGCCGTGAAACAGGTTCTATATCCGGGGGCGATAAAGGCACTACACTAACAAAAGTGCAAAGTGCCTGTATCATCCTCAGCCAGTACCTCTCTACGCGCGATGACAACTCGCTGCCGTCAAGGTCTATCCCTTTGGGATTTGTGGAGCGTAATTATTCTCCGGAAGAAAAAGTAGTGTTTTCAAGGCTTAAGGCTTTCGAGCGTAAAGGCATGACATCATTACTAGTTGAAATTCTTCAGTACCGCAGCATTATTGAATCTGGTCTTTCAGTAACTATTGAAAAGCTTAATCGATCGCTGAACCAAAATATTAAAGGTGACATGATGGAAAGGATGCTGGACAACTTTGTGGCCATCATGGCACCGGTAGAGCTGCTGTTTAAAAAATTCAACTTCCCTTTTTCATGGAAAGAATTTGAAACTACCTGCTGCGAGATGATCGTATCGGCCTCAAGCATGATACACGAAACGGAAGGCACAGCAAGCTTTTGGCGCACACTGGAGTATTTACTGGATCAGCGCCGCATAGTAGACAGGCGGGAGTTTATTTTAGAGCCTAAGCAGGTATTTAAATATACCGATAGCAAGGGCAAGCCACAGGAATATACAAACCCGCACGGCGATAAGATTTTGTTTTTACGCCTGGGCAAAGTACATCAGGATTATGTTGAGACAGTAAGTAAGCGTAAAGGCGAAGAGCCTATTGGCGAAGCAACCCTAAGGGAGTATTTTAAATCAAAGGCCTACTACATAGGCGCTGTTAAGTCCATGCACTTTGATACAGGACCGGGAAGCTGCTACGCATTTAATTACACTAAGATGCAGGAACAGGGCACGCTGAACCTGGAGCGCGACTTCAGGACGCATACTGCTCCGGCAGCAGCTAACAATGGCGCACATCAGCAGGCAGCGCCTGAACCGGTAGATTATGCAGCAGCAGGACCAGAGTCGGCTAACGATGACCTGCCCTTTTAAAATCTGAAACAATTAAATTTTTATATATGTACACAGATTCTGAAATCATAAACATTGCCCTGGCCTGCAAAGAAGAGGCAGAGGTAATGAAAGCGGCCAAACTGTTCCGCTACTTAATGTGTCAGGGCTTTCAGGCCTCTTCCTCTTTTATTGCGTGGGTTTTTATAACGAGGTTTAGAGAAGTTACCTGCTGATCATGGAAGCGCTTGTTTATCTCAGGCCGGCTACTGAAGCCGATATGGTGTTTGAGGGTAAGCTCATTGAAAACAGGGTACACTTTTACAAGTCTATGGTTACCGGTAATTTTTGCGGTCCTTATGAAGTGCTGTGCCCGGATGATGACATTACCCAGATGGTTTCCCAGGTACAGCTGGGCATGATTTACGTACCGCATTATGAACTGTTGGTTAATTGCATGTCATGTACAATGCATTTTATGGAAGCTCTTGGAGCAGATCTTAAATACAAGGAAACACTAAAGCTCAACTTTAGTTACTGGATAGCATCTGATGGTATGCTCATTGGCCCCTATCAGCTCAGTGAAAAAACTAACACATCAGACCTGGCAGCGCTGCTAATAGAAGAAAGGATCTTTATCCTGGCGCACAAAAGCACTCAGGCTTTTCCGGAACTAAACGCCATTACCAAAGCATCATGAAAAAAGACGGCGAAAATCAAACGGCCTACAGCCGCCGGTACCACCTGCAGCGCGAGCTCAAGACAGTTCTGGACGTGCACAGCAACAAGCGCACTATTTATGTGCCGCTGCACAAGTTTAAAGCGGGTATTAAGCATACAGCTAGTAAAGTCTATACCGCCGATGACCTTGACCTGGACAAAACTAATACCCTCAGGGCAAATACACTGATTACTGACTATGGCTACGTCATACAAACGGTACTTGTGGCTGCTGAAGGTTTTGAAAGGGTGCTGGTAGCGCGCTCCCTGGGACTGCGTGGCCGCAGCATAACCTTTAAAAAGGAGCGCATGTTTGGCGTGTGTACCGGCACAGCGCTGCTGCAGGTGGGTAAAGGTAAAAATACCCCAACCAACAGGGTAGATAAATTTAGTACGCCCGGTAAGTATGCCGGCTCTATTATCCTGGACGGCATTAAATACTTTGCCCTCCTGATGCCCCCTGAAGTAACGCCCGGTAATGACCTGCCGCACTATATGCTTTATGAGCAGGATGGCCATGGCCAGCTCGTGCGCAGGCTTTACCATACTAACGGACAGTTTGACTACAGCCGCTTTTACCTTCCTGAATTTAAACTGGCCAAGCCGGTAAAACCGGTAAAGGCGGAGCCGAAAAACAAGCAGGGAGAACTCTTTTAAACAATTAAATTATTTATATCATGAAGTACAACGAATTAAAAGATGGCATGAGCGTGAGTGTTTATATTCCCGCATGCAACACGTTCTACAAAATGCAGGTAGCCAAAACTGTAAATGAAAGTGAGTTTTCAATAAGTAACCTTTGTCTTAGCAAGCATCATCGCATTGAGGGGCACGAGTACAGAGCTACGGTTAAGAGCCAGGAAGATGTAGATGCCTTTTTCTACATGCATAAAGGCAAAGTTGATGATATAGCTCATGAGATGGCTCAGGAGCATTATAAGCAAAACACCAGGGACTGGATATTCCCTGGGGGCGCTTTCAAAATGAAAACTGTAAACTTAACATAGTCGCTATGGGAAAACTAATAATTACCCCCGGAGAAAAATTCACCTTCAATATCGAGATACAATTGTCTCAGGCCCAGCTGGCATTTTTATGCCGCTATTGTGGCGATGAAGAGCTTGAATCCCTGGAGTCATATAAAGACATGACTACAGATAAAAACTATGTTGTAGGTATCAACCCTTCATTTCACTGCGGCCTGGGCGCTGACATTAATAACCTCTTGTCTGTTGGCTTTATGGCCGAAGAAAAAATGCAGGTTCAAAACGGCTGGATGCAACCTAGCTTACAGCCTCAGGACCTGGCGCATCATCCATTCATGATAAAGATACCGGTAATAAGGGAAGTCATTCATGACCATATAGACTGCGAAGTGCATGCCGGGTTTGAGCCTATCACTTTTGCGCTCAATCAGGATGGTGAGATAATTAATACAGAGGATATTGTAGCCGGAACATCTTTAGAGCCTGAGCCATGAAAACAGATTTAGTAAAAACCCTTGTTGCCATAGCTCAGGAGGTTTACAAAGTTGATCCGTTAGACAGGTGCCGGGCACGGAATAATGTTTGGGCGCGATCGGCTATTATAGCCGTGCTGCGAGCTGAAGCCTACCCTTACAGCTTTATAACGGCCAGGATAGGGCTTCATCATGCAACGGCAATGTTCACTATGCGCCGGCATGAAGAAAATATGCAGTTTGACAGGGCTTACAAAGAATTGTTTAATCAATTTATACTACAGGTAAACATGCCATCACTAAAAAAACTATATACCCTTGAAATAACTCCGGAACAATTTTTAAATGCCTGTTCGCCGGCTGAACTCATGGAGCTTGAGTTGCTGCTTTACAGCCCTTCGGTACGTGCCCGGATGCAGCAAGATGAAAACACTAATACTATTGGCCAATGAACTTCTATACACAAAAATGCCTGGTGTGCGATTGCACAAATGATGACTGCCGGCAGTGCATACAAAAGACCGGCGCTCCGTGCTTTTGGGTAACCGATAACTTGTGCAGCGCATGTAATGGCCAGATGGGTATTCCTGCTAAAGTAGAAGTGCCATTTACCGATGCTTCCGGAAAAGACCAGCTGCTCACTTTTGAAACAAAACTGCTACGCGGCCATGAACAAAAACAGGTGGAGCACCTTGTAGAAGCTCAGCTCCTTGCCGCCGGCTGGACTGACGTTGCAATTAAGTACATGCGTTATGATTATTTGCCCGGAACCGAATTTGCACAGGCCTTTTCAAATTTGTCGCGCTACATAGGCTTATTTTCTAGCAGTTTATTCAATTCGCATCGTCACCTGCTGGAACGCAAAGCCGAAATGGATACTGCCAAACACACACTGGCAGTGGTACTGAACGATGCCAGCGCCGCACAGGCCTTTTGTGACCAGGCATTTAAAGAAGCCATACAGCAGCGTGAGCTTAATTCAGATTACATGCTCCTGAAAATCCGTAAAAAGGTAACCCAAACACTAACATCAAACATAAGAATAGAATTAATAGACGGGAAAGACCTGCTCTTTACCGATGCTGCCCGGGCAGTGGTGGCGCATCAGCAATGCTCACTGTCGTTTGTTGCCATCCATCTTGAGGTTACTGCAGTGCGTGCAGCCATCATTCTTGCGGAACTGGAGGTGGCTAAAATCATCAGCGCTCCTGATCCCCTCGGCAGGCAACTATTATTTACTGATATGCCGGCACTGGAACAACACTTAAGATATCTCAATGAAAAAGCTTAGTGCCCGTATAAAAGCCTGGCGTGAGCGCCGCGAAATAAAGCGCGCCTGCAAAGCCGCCGGCGTTGAACTATCAGACCTTGAAAGCCAGTGTGTGTATTTTAAAATGACCCTTACAGAGATGGTGGCCTACCATAAGTTTTTCGGCAGGCTTCCCCATCCTGATCATACTACCGTTATCCGCCACATAGGAATGGCCAACCTTATATCTGAAGTAAAAAAACAACAGGCTACTGGCCTTAAAAAATTATTATATGGCATTAAGTTATAGCTCAGTACAAAAGGCCTATGAGGTCTTAAATAAAATTAAAAATGAATTTCCGGAGATTGAGCTTAACATACTCTCATGGCCATCGGACATGGGCGATTGGGAAGACTCTAAAAAGAAAAACCCGCCGCTGGCCATACTGCATGGTTGGGGCAAAAAAAGCGATGATGGCTGGGAGTCTATTTCCTTTTTTCTGCAGGTTGGCAAAATACCGGAGGGGCTTACTAACCGGTTTAAGGAACTGGCCAAAGAGCATCGGGTTCCTAACACCTACATCTGCGAGCCTTATCACATGAATGAGAAACTGTTTTGTATTGGTTGGTATTAATCCCTCAGCATTATGAATATAACAATAGCTAATCAATACCTGAAAGAAAAGCAGGTGCTAAGCGCTGAAGAAAGCAGCCTGCAGATAAGTTTTAGCGATGGCCGCCCACCGCACGACCTGGCAGAACTGCTTACCGGCTTTGCAAGACACACTGTCAATTTAATGGGATCTACGGTAACGGGAGAATTTAAATCCATTAGGCGTATACTTTCAGATGGCTCAACAGTATTGATCCACGCGCATAATATTCCCTTTTATGAAGCCATGTGTGGCCTTAACTATCAGGAGAAGTTTGAGTTGTTTATGGGTGATGAAGTGGAGCTGGAGCGTGTACTTGAAGGCAATAAGGCAGCCAATGTAGAAAAGCTAAAAGGACTGTTCAAAAAGGCCTGGTATTTTAAAGAAGATGATGTACGATACACCTTTGCCGATAAACTTTTAAACTTTGATATGTTCGGCCTGGCCATGACTAAAACGCAGCTGTTGGCCAAGCTTAAGAACGACAACCTGCCCCGTAAAAATATTATTAACCTGTTAGCCTGGTTTGAAAGCCAGGAAGAACTTAAAACTAAAGATTAATTATGAAATCAGAATTATGCCAATGGCTAACAGATTTGCAAAAGATAGCCAGCAAAGATGGTGTTATTGTAGAAGCTCAACACTTCGATGTTCTTGAGTACTATTTTAAATCCCCGATCAGCTTAGAGGAAGCTTATGAGCTATATAAAAAATTTAGGATAAGATATGAAGCTTTGACAAGCGAATCTCAAGTTCAAAAACTGGGCATTCCCGTTAAAACTGAGGCCGTGCCTCGTCTTGATTTAGCTATACTGGAGGAGAAAGCAAGTATATTAGATACCATCAATAAAGCGGTAGCCAAGCTATATGACGACGCACATGAGGCTAATAAGCTTCACTCTCTGGAGTTTTCTACCATAGGCGAAAAGGTTGCGAAAATCCTTGGATACTTAGAGGAGTGATAAATAACCCGCCCTAAAGGCGGGTTTTATTTTGAAGTTATTTTTTCAATCACTCCTCCTATAAAACTTGGAGTTTGAGGTTCACTATCTTTTCCATAATATCCCGTTTTTTGATAGGTAAATAAAGCATCCGCAGCTTTCATCAGCATCTCATCTTTATTATCGGATCCCATATTATTATAAAAATGGAAGGCCGCCTTAAAAGAATTGTCACGATGTTTATTTATTGTCCGGTTATGTAACGCAGCATTGAAATTTTTAACGCAAAAACTAATCAAGTAAATCAGCATTGAAATTATCAGCAGTCTAAATAACATAGATTTTATTAGTTCATATACTAAGACGTGTTCCGCGCAATCTTCGCACACTGATTTATATGCGCCTAAGTCAGAAACATCGTAACATTTGAGGTCAAAACAAAAATTATTTTTCATTTTAATAATGATAATTATAAATAAGCAGACGGCAGCTATAATTCCTATAAACCAATAAAAGGCAGTTTGCTTATTATTTTTTGCGGCCTCTTCAAATATTTTTGACTCATGTAAAAGTTGCAATTTGGCACCGTATTCTTTTTCAACCCTTTTAATATCCTCGTCTAATTTTTTACGTAGGCGATCATTAGTTAAAAGACCTTCATTATTTTTAGAAATTTTTTCTTTTAGGGTAGTTAATTCTTGCTCAGTTTCTTGAAAACTCGACTTAATTAAAACTCTTGTTTTAATCGGTTGTATTTGTGAATGATATCTGCCTACTAATAACTCTGATTCTGAAATAAAATCTTTTCTTCTTGTATAATATTCTTCATCAGGAACTATTGATAAAGCTGACAAAAAATTCCATAGGTCTAAATACAATGCGTAAATAATTTCAATTTCATACTCGGCTACGTCTGTAAAATTTCTACCAATAAAAAAATCTAAACTTTGAATCATTTGATGGTATTCACCCTCAAATGGTAATTTTTGTTCGCCCGTACTAGTCTTAAAAACCGTAGAAGGATTCAAATTGTCAAAATGAAATTTTAAATCTTGAAATTTTTGCGTTGTAGAAGATGACATAATTTTATTTTTTGGAATGTGATATACTATTCTTTAAATCGATTAAAACAAAAACGATGGCTCAAGAAAATACATGGTAGAATTTACTATACCAGACAAAATCAACCTTCCGGAAGATCACTACCGCAAATCGCCATCTACCGGACATAGAAGGTTTCCTGCGGATGTTTGATCAGGATATTATTCAGGTCAATCTTTTCGCCCATAAAATCCATGGCAAGCGAGGAGAAGCCGGCTTTGATGCCGTTGGCCACAAAGGGCAGCTCTAGGATATTATCTGTATCCGGGGTAAAAAATGTCAGGGTTGCCGTCTGGGCGAGATTTTTTCACTTTCATGTATCCCTCCCGCTCCCTCCCTTAAAGGGAGGGAGTGGCATAATCCGCGATAGCGGATTACTAAAACCGTCGCGACGCAGGAGCGAAACCTTTTAAATTGAAATCAGTAATTCAATGTTTCCGCGGCTTCGGCATTTCCTCCCCCGCACCCCCAAATTATATAAAAATTCATAGGAAGTCGTGAGAAAAACGCTAAATTTGCTTTCAACACTTCAACAAATACACTAATAATTAGTGTAACTATTTTGAAATGAAAAATATACTAATGTTGAAGTAAAGTTTTACTTTAATAAAAGTTAGTGTATTTTTTGATGATAAAAATGATTGATAAATTTTCGTTCAACATTTTGCCTATCCGTCATCATACTTCATCAACTACATCAACATCTTAAAATACTAATAATCAACACAATAAAAATTTGTTGACGATGTTGACGCAAAAACCTATGTTGTTGCATAGATTTTTATAAATGAAATTTTTTAAACGTTGGTAATTTCTTAGTTAACGGTATAATAAAATCTGTTAAATGCTTGTTAAATAGTCTAAATAGACTATTTTTATCCCGTCATAATCACTTACCTACTATGTCTGAACTCCTGGCTCGTGTAAAATCGCTCCCAAATATTTGCGGGATACAGTTTGCTTTTGATGGCAGCCTGATTCCTTCCACTATTCCCGGATACCAACAGTTTTACAATGCCCTGGAGTCAGATACTGATTTTGAAGAGGCCTACTTTGGCCGTGGTTCTGTAAGTTTTATCGAAGAAAGCGCCGAAAGTGCCGCCGGTATCTCCTATAGCCAGAAGCTCTCTATCCAGTTCCGCGTTTCGGATGGCTACCGAGCTGACCGCCTGGTGCTGCTGCACAATGCCAAATACATTAAGATAAGGCTGTCCAATTTAAAGGATATGGTCATAGGCCGTAATGACTTTGAGCAAAATGCCCGCCCACGCATAAAGGTGCAAACCGATGAGCGCCTGGGGCAGGCCACGTTTGAGACGGTTTCCATTTTCCCCACAGGATATGTACCCAATCCGCAGGCAGCGGGCTTGCCTGAATTTATACCCATTGACTTAACAGGAATAGAATAATGCCGGACCCTACAATTTTAGACCGCCTACTGGCCCAGGTGCCAAAGATAGACAGCCCCGACAGGCTGGCGCAATTTGCAGCATTTGGCCGCGAGTATTATGCCGATGCCGAATATTTGAATGCAATGCGGGAAGCTATAATAGCGGCCTTTGAGGCTTTAAATATTGAAGATTATATTTTAAAAGAGGTAGAAACCTTAGACGACATAACTTTTCCTGCCACCCGGGGCTTTTTTGAGGTGTTGAATGATACCAATTTTAGCGCTGAGCCTCAAAGACAGCTTTACTACAGCAATGGCCTGGCCACAGAGCCGGGGGAGCTGTACACGTTTCCGTTCGCGAGGCTTAATACATTAATCTGATAATTATATAAAATGGAAAAAGGATATCCGGTTGTTGTAAAAAATAACAATTTAGTTGTAGATATCGCCGAAAGGTTAGAAACGGAAAGCGTTCCCGGATATGGCATTGCTCATTATAAGGAAGGGCCCTGGACAGTTCAGACCATAGGTTCTGAGGCGCCAAAGCCCGGCACAATGATGTTTGTAAACGACTATGTAGTATCGGTATCGCAGGGTATTACAGTAAATGTTACGTTGGGCAGTAATATCTATATACCATCAGGAAATATACAAGAGCAAAGCAGGCTTGTAGGTTTAGCGGGTGTGCAAAGTTTACTTCTTAACCGTTTCTTTAAAGAAAAGGAAGCGATAACATTAACCTTTCAAACCACAGAAGGTGGTGACTCTAACACTAAAGTCTACGGTAGCGCGGATAATAAGGTTGTTTCGCGAGACTTTTTTAAGGCGGGCGTACCTATAGCTGTAAATAGCGACTCTATCATGTCAGGCACTGGGCCAAGTTTTGGGCATAAAGAATGTATACAGTTGCTTATTAGATATTTAGAAACAAATACAGGCTATTCTTTTCGTAAAGTACTTAAAGGCAAGGGGGGGTGGAACAGCAGCCATGCACGTGATTATGTTGATATTGGTGGGGTCCAATATATAAAGAGTGCCTTTGGCATCTTTGTAATTGCTTTAGGGATGAACGATACCGTGACCGCAACTTATTCCGCCAATCTGTCTGCCATTATAGCGGAAGTTAGAAGCGCATATCCTAACTGGATAATATGGGTTATGGGTCCCACGCCCAGGCAGGGCCCTTTAGAGGCATCTGCATTAGTTCCCATCAGGGCCAGTGCAGCGGCTATTGTTGCGGCTTTAGCAAATCCCAAAATTTGGTACACAAACTTAGGGATAGCATTTTCTTCAGTAGGCGATACAAATTATTTCACTAATGACGGCACCACTAATACCACACGGCTGCATCCTAATGATGCAGGCCATCAGGCTATGTGTAATGTTATGGTTAGTGACCTGCATGCCGATGATGATGCAAAGCTTAATATGATTAAACAAGGACTTAGAAATTTATAAATGTCGATAGTACCAGTAAATATCCGCCCGCATTTGGTTGCCTTCTTTTTTAAAGAAATGGAGGGCGATACAGCGGTGTATCTTGGCAAGACGGTAAAGGCCGCTAAAGTATCACTCAGCTCGTCGCTGGGCAAAGCTATGCGCATGTTCATGATGAGCGTGCCGCATCCGGTAAAGCCTATGGAATCATTATACCAGGTATATCTTTCGGTTGAAGATGATCCGGAACATGGCAGGCATTATACCGGTAACTTTTACAAGTTTGAGTCGGGCTCCAGGAACTGGCTGGAACTGCCGGAAGAAGTAGCGCACGACCTGAACCTGCTTATGGAAGATATCTTCAGGTCGGCATTCATTTCTTTTATGGATGGTTACATGGTGCATCAGGAAGCGGTAATTAACCAGGGCATAGATTACTTTATCAATAAATACGATCTACTGGAAACCGGCTTTAGTACCGACAGTATGCGGCAGCTCTACAGCCGCGAAAAAAAAAAGGCCGCTTAGCCCGGTTCCAGCAGCGGGCATCTAACAGGGTGTTCAATTATAGCTAAAAGTCATGTTACAGCATGGCTTTTTTTGTTGCAATAAGTTTGTCGCAAAATCATCATAATGAAACTTATTGATTTCCTTAAAGCTTTTGGCCTTGATGCCGTGCTGCTCCTTGCCGGCATTGCCGGTGGCATCTCTTCGCTTACAAAAACCTCCAAGCTCACAAAGTCACAAAAATTTATATCGGTCCTCTCAGGCGGTTTTACAGCTAACTACCTCACGCCACTGGTGGGCAAATTACCTCACTCCGCTTGTAGGCAAGTGGCTTGGCCTTACCGATGATTTGCTGTATGGGGTGGCTTTTCTCCTGGGCTACGGAGGCCTTAAAGGTGTAGAGACTTTCTATCTCTATATGATTTCCCGCGCAACAAATAAACCTTAATTATATGTCTTTAACAAAAAACTTCATGCTTCAGGAATTCGTGTGCCGGGATGGCAGCGTTCCTACCGGCTCAGCGTTGGAAAATGTCAAGCAGCTCGCTGAAAATTTACAAGTGCTTAGGGATGAACTCGGTAAGCCTATCCACATTAACAGCGGCTTCAGGTCGGTAAAGTATAATGCTACCCTGCCGGGTTCTTCTGTGGTAAGCCAGCACTTGTACGGCCGTGCTGCCGATATTGTGGTTGAAGGCTACACGCCTAAACAACTGGCTGCTAAAATAGAAGAGTTGATCGCCTCCAAAAAAATGAAGCAGGGCGGTATTGGTATCTATCCCACTTTTGTGCATTACGATATCAGAGGAAAACGTGCAAGATGGTAAGGCAGCTAATCATTATTGCCCTGGCCTGCCTTATGACAGGCTGTGGTTCCCGGCGCAAAACGGTCCAAAGCATAAACTCCGGATTTAAGTTTGAGTCGGCCATCGACACTTCGTTTAAATTCTCCGGGATAACAAAAGTAGAAACGCTCAGCACTTACAGTGCATTCCTGCAGCAGAGCAATACATCTATTGAATATGATGGCCAGCTGGGCGACTCCCTGAGCGTAGAGAAGTTCGGGCCCGATGGCACGCGGATTAGTAAGACTGTTGTCAAAGGTAAAGGCAAAGCCACCATTAGCGATGGCCAAAAGCAGGAGCAGGTTCAGGCTTCCGGTTCCTCAAGCACTCAGGAACAATCCCAGGGCGAAGCTTCAGGTTCTCATAAAGCGAAGAGCGAAGCCTTTCAGGAAGCCCTGGATAAAACAGTATCCTCTACGCCGGGTATCCTTTCTTATTGGTGGCTGCTGCTCCTGGTTCTGGGAGCGCTGTGGTACCTCAATAAAAGGTACGGCTGGTGGGATAGGCTCAAAAGTCATGTTACAGCCAAAAAAAAGCAATAGCCTCAAATTCGCAAAAAGTTAAGCAATGAAAGTAAATCCGCTAATAATGGACATCGCCCGGGGCGAATGGCTAATGGGAATTGAAGGCATGGCAGTATATGCTCCAATTGCCCACAGACTCATTACCGGTCAGGAAGTTTCAATGGAAATTACGGGTAAACTGATGTCTGT
>JAZKDS010000404.1:374-4459 GCA_040387455.1 Bacteroidota bacterium | reverse complement strand
CTACCGATGAAGATGGGCTATACGGAGAGATACCGCAAAATTCGGTAGCAATAGTAAACATGATTGGCGCAGTGGTAAAATATGGCGACTGGTGTACTTATGGGGCTGATGAGATAGCCGGGGCGCTTCGTTTTGCTGATTCTAACCCTAATATCAGGTACACAATCCTTGTTATCGATGGCCCTGGTGGTTCTGTGTCATCCATTGGCCCTTTACTGGAATTTAAGAAGTCAAAGAAAAAGCCAGTGATAGGACTTGCTGATCAATGCTGCTCATTACACTTCTGGGCATTAGTTAGTGTTTGCGACTACAAGATGGCGGATAACGACGTCTCGGCGCTCTTTGGTTCAGTAGGTGTTGTATGCTCGCTGGTTGACAACAAGGAATACCTCGAGAAACTTGGTTATAAATTCCACGAAATCTACCCTGATGAAAGTAAGCACAAAAACGAAGCTTTCCGATTGGTAATGGAGGGTAAGTATGATATGATCAAGGAAGAGCAACTGTCGCCATTGGCCAGGAAGTTTCAGGCTGGTGTTAAAGCCGGTTGTCCTAATCTCAAAGCCAATGTCTCAGGCGTATTGACCGGAAAGACCTTCCCGGCGGATGCTGCACTGGAGTATGGAATGATAGACTCTATAGGAGGTATGACGAAAGCCTTCGAAGTGGGAGAAATGTTAAGTGAGCTGAATGCACTCAATAAAAAGTAATTATTAATCTAAATTTTTTTTAACCCTATGGAATTCAAATTCATGAAAAAGACCGTAGCCAGTTTAAAAACTCTTTTTGGTTTTAAGGATATTCCCCTTAATGCCGAAGGAACAGCAACAGGTTTTACGGAAGAACAAATGGCCAGGCTAAAGACCGAGCTGGGCGATGATTATGCGGAGAAGCTCGTTCAGGGCCTTGATAAGGAAATCAAGGACATGAGCCAGGCTGATCAAACACTTAAGGCAATGAAAGATGAGATAGACGCTATGGTAGCTGAATCTAATCTTAGCGCTGAAGAGCTCGAAAAGTTGGCAAAAGACAATGCCGATGATGGCAATGACCTCACTGCGAGCATGCAGGCGCTTATCAAGCAAAACAGAGATTTTAAAGCTACAATCCAAAAACTTATGGATGAGCCGGAAGGTGATGTTCCTGCTGCCATAATTAAAAACGTTGGTAAAAACATGCAACATTCTGCCACACACTTATTTGCAACTAACAAAAGTTATGATGCATTTGATAAGCGCCCATGGAACGCACGTTTAAGGGATGGTGGAATGAAGGCTACCAATTTTATTGATGACTCTTACATTCCTACGCTTCAGGATGACGTCGCTCACTTTGTGCGCGAAAATCCGCAGGTAATTAATTCACTGTTTAATGACTATGCTGAATTACCGAAAGAATGGGATCGCCGTTCCGGAGTTCTTGACAGGGTTTCTGATGGCTTTGTTATTGCTGCAGAGATTGTTCAGGGCCGTGCCAAAGGCTGGGCTCCTAAAAACAGGTTCAAATTTACTGCCGAGGAAGGTAAAGTTTTCCGTAAGAAAATAGATATTACATTCGATGGTTTTGAACTTCAGCAAGTTGAAACAATGTGGGTAGGGAAAACACAAAAGATGGATGGTTCCCACCCGTGGAAAATGTCATTCATTGGATTCCTGCTTGTAGAGCTTGTGAAAAGGCAAAAACTTGATGACCGAAAAGCACAGATTAACGGTATCTATGTACCTGGCCCCGGAGGCGAAGAAGCCGGTGCTGCGGTTAATTCACAAAACGGCCTTAGGTTCCTTTGGTGGTACTACAGGGACGTGGTTAAAAAATACAGGCCATTTACCTCAGGCTTGTTGGCCGGTGCTCCTACGCCTGAAAACATTGTAGACTACATTGACGAGATGATCATGGCAATGCCGGAAGATGAGCGTAATGCTTCAGGCAACGAAATTGAACTTTCTGAAACCGTACTTAAATGGTACCGTAAAAAAGCCGGTGCTTTGTATCAACTGAATTTCAATACTGATAGTGGCGAATATGAGTACAAGGAAAACTATCCTGTGGACCATCCGGGCTTCCTGTTCCAGCCGCTTAAAGACATGACTAAAACCTTGTTTATAGGCATTACCCAATCTAAAAACGTACAGGTCATGGACTATGACGTTTCTGAAAAGGGGAAATTTACTGTGCAGCATGATAAACGTGACACAAATATTTTTGCCGACTACAGGCTCGGTATCAGGTTTATATATGTTGGTATGAAGCGTGCTAATGGTGAGCCTGAAGAGTTTGAAATGCAAAAGCTTTGGTCAAACAACATGCCTCTTTTTAACGAAAATGTTACTATTCCGGCATTTGATGACGAATCCGGAATACTGCAGGCCAGTTATCCATCAATTAAAATTGATAAGAACTGGAGGACTGATATCACAGAAATAGAAGGAAATATTGTTCCTGGACAAATTCTAAGGATTACCGGTAACAGTGCGCTCCCAGGTGTAAAAAACCTTAAAGATAATGCGGTGTTTGACCTGCAAGGCGATTATCCTTTAAATACGCCCGGTACAATCACATTGTTCGTCAAAGAAGATAAAACACTTTTAGAGCTGGAGAGGTCAACAGTAGCGCCCGTGGCCGAAAGTACAGATGTATCATTTAATGGCGATACGATTGATGCAAATGACGGCACTGTATTCCGCTTTACAGGAGTGGCCGATACTGCCTTTGACGAAATTATCAACGGTGTAGAAGGTAAAACCATCAGGATTTATGGTACAGATGCTGTAGATATTGACCTGACTTTTGCAGCCGCGAACACTAACTACAAGGTTAACAGTAATGCTTCCCTTGGTGCCGCTGCACACTACTTACAGTTTACTAAAGTGAGCGGTAAGTGGAGAGAAACTAAACGTGTAATCGCTTAATCCTAATCATATATGTTTCCAGGAGTAAATTTTGGCAAGCCTGCGGGGGCATCCCCCGCAGCTGCTGCCGCCAAAGAACCTAATGTAACGATAGTTGCAATAGATGACATCCTTTCCCATCCGCCCAGGGATTCTAAAGGTGTAAAAATGCTGGGCAATATCGCGTTGATAGCCGGTGCAAGGATGTACCAGTTTTACATGACCCCTTCGAAATTTAAAGCTACGTTTGATCCTGAAGGTGACGAAGATGCAGTAACCTACAAACAAAAGGTTGAAGCTGAGCTACCGGGTGACGGCCTCTCTCTCAACGAGTTTATTTATGCCTGGACCGGCATAAATGTACAGGTGATTTTTGGTAGCTGTTCCGATGACTTCCAAAAAGTGTACGGTACCAAATGTGCGCCGCTTCAGCTAAAGGCTACATCCCAGGATGATAATGAAGCCCGTAAAAAAATGGTAGTTTTTGAGCAGTTTGCTAAATCCAAGTTCCTGCCGGGCCACTATTCGGGTTCATTAACCTTTGCTGAGCCTTATGCAGCAGGTTCAGGCGTATTTGCTATCAATGCTGCAAACGGTAATCAGTACAAGTTGCCATCACTGGCGGTAACCGTTGCCGTAGAACCTTCAGCGGTTGACCTTGCGCACGGCCAGATCATTACCTTAATCGGTGGTGGTGGTGTAGCTCCGGCCACACTTGCCCAGGGCACTGCCGGCGTAGCCGAAGTACTGCTTATTGCCGGTACCACATGGACAGGCCTGCTTAATGCGGTTATTCACCTGCAGGTATTTGATGCCGGTGCCGATAAATACCTCGTTGAACTTTCACGAGGATAAAAATTTGTGTTGTTTTGAGTTGGTTAGTTGCTGAAAGCCCCTTTTTAAAGGGGCTTTTTTCATGTTACAGCCTAACGTTTCTACAATGCTGATTTTTGAGCCTGATTAATCATTTCATTAAAAATCATAATTATGGACAAAAGCACAGTATTAAAATTCTTCCACACCCCGCCACAGAGCGAGCCGGAACAATTTAACGCGGGGTTTGCGCTTTACAAAGCGTCGCCCGGTAAAAACACATCTACAGAGCGTACACTAAACGCCGGTGGCTACACAAAACATAACCTGGGTACGCTGCTCTATGAGCTGCAGCGCCTACATGGCATTACAGATCTGGAGAAA
>JAZKDS010000404.1:0-364 GCA_040387455.1 Bacteroidota bacterium | reverse complement strand
CCAAAGGTAAAACCTGAAGATATAAAAGTTGTAGATGCCTTAGTGCTTCCTAATACAACGATTTTAGCGGCATTTAAAAAAGCTGTTCTTGAGTCAGAAAACACTACTATTTTGTATGCTATTAAATTAGAGGTCGGTTATCCTGCCATACGTAGTATAAAGATTTCAGAAGGCTTGGATACATATACAGGCAGTCTAATTTCGGGGTTAAATAATTTTATAGATGATTTTTTTAAAAGCTATACTCCGGAAGAAGCGTTGCCTGCATCCTTAATTTATCAGGAATTTGCACAGGAAATAATAGCCATCTCATTCCCCAAAGAAGTACAGGCTGAACTGGATGCGCTTGCCAAAATTGCAGTGC
>JAZKDS010000403.1:9013-18468 GCA_040387455.1 Bacteroidota bacterium | reverse complement strand
TCAAAATAAGAGGTTCAAAGGTTTTTGAGAGGCGACTTACCATTAAAAATCGGTTGTTATGCCAGAAAAAGGCTATAAAGCCCAGGTTATTAGTAGAAATAAGGTGGAATGAAGATGTTTTCTGGGATATATAATTTTAAAAGCTTCCTAATTTTAGTGATTACACTATTTTTGTGATATAAAAAGTGTAGACATTCTACATATTTCATTTTATTTCTACAACCATCCACACTTCCTTTAAGTTTTGTACTAATTACTTCTTAAATATTTGTTAAAGCATTGTCTGTAAAATGCATTTTCCATGGGCTAAATGCTACTTTTATTATCATATTGAAAATAAATTAGTTAACCAATATTGTTAGATAAAATTTAACTAATATTGGCATACTTTTTAGCCTTAAATAATAGCTAAAAAAGATGTTGGGGATATGCAAAAAAGCTTAAAAAAATCGGGGGATTTTAGCTTAAAAAAATATGTATGGGCCTTTGTAATTTTCGCTTCACTTTGGAGCCAGAATATATTTGCCCAGTTATTAGATTTTGAGCTTACCGTTGTTGCTACAGATGAGACTTGTAGCGGCAATGGCACACTTACGTTTACTGTAGATAACCCTACGCCGGGTGCTACAATTTTATATACGGTTTACCTATTGCCAGATATTACTAATCCTGTTTCGAGCTCTGTAGAGCCTTTTGTAGGTAGTTTAGATGCAGGTACTTATAAAGTAGTTGCAATAGAAACTTTAGGCACATTATCTTTAACAGAAACGGTAGAAAATGTGGTTGTTAATGATAATATGGCTGTACCACTACAAATAAATGCCAGTTCTATAGCACATAATTGTGATGTGGGTGGAGAGATTGTAGTAAATACCCTATCGGGTACGGCAACAGGTTATGCAATTACAGAAGGTCCACAATTAATGACTTGGCAAGCTTCTAATATATTTACGGGTATGCCGGAAGGTGTGTATACTATTGTAGCCTATAATGAATGTAGCGAGGCATATCCATATACTTTTTTTCATGAGTTAAATCCTGCGCCTCCGATTATTTCTGGTCCTATTTTTCAACCGGTAACAGGAGGAGATTGTAATATGGTTACTATTAGTAATACCATTGAGTATCCGGAAGGTACCGCTATAACCTATCCGCTTACTGTACAATATACTATTACTCCCCCCGGTGGAGGAACGCCAGAAGTGGTAATGCAATATTATGAAACAGGCGTCCCTACGTTTATTGAGTTTTCTCATACATTTCCTGTTGTTCCTGGAGAAGGATATACTTATAATCTTCTGGTTACTAATGGCTGCGGTCAAAATTATGGTGTTAATGGTTTAACGGCTAACCCAACACCAACTGTAAGCCTTGTAGCTATACCTTTACCTTGTGGCAGAAAGTATCTTTCGGTTAATGTTAGCCAGTTTATGCCTCCTTTTACGATGCAGTTTTTAGATATGCCGGCAGACTTTAATCCATCAGAATTAAATGCTATATATCCCGGCCCTTACACAGATGGTAGTGTTGATTTTGGTGATGAGAATATTGCTATTCCGGAAGGTAATTACCATGTGCAGATAACGGATGCCTGTGGCCGGATAGCAGAAGCCACGTTACTGGTTGAAGATGAAATACCTGAGCCGGCTGCAGCCGGAAAAAATAATGGATGTTATGCCGATTTAGGTCGTATATCGGTTTCTATACCTGATAGACAAATTGTTTCGGCCACTGTTACAGCAGCACCTCCTGGATATGGCTTTGATTTGCCGCATAATGTATCATCGTTTATAAATGCTAATGGGGCTTTAATAATTACTAATGTACCACTTGGAGACTATACGCTGATAGTAATAGATAACTGTGGGCATGAATATACTGTAGAAGTAAATGTACCGGAGTTTGTTCCTGAAGATTTTACTGCAATACCATATTCAGATTGTACCATAGGCATGGGCGCTGTTAGGGTTTCGAGTGGCAATGGCAAGCTTGAGCAAATGTTTTTAACGCAGGCACCGGCGGCTTATACTGCAAGTTTTGATTTGCCTCAAAATGTTAGTGCTTATATAGATGCGCAGGGGAGGCTTTTTATGGATAGCCTGCCTGAAGGGAATTATACTTTTTCGGGTACCGATATATGTGGAATACAGCGTATTGTTAGTGTTATAATAGCGGGTTACCTGCCTGCTACAGGTACTCCATACATATTCGATCCGCATTGTAACTCCTGGAGTATAACCTTGAGCGATACCACCACAGGCGGAACGCCCACCTACTGGCTGCAGCTTGAAGACCCTGCCCAGCCCGGTCAATGGGTGCACCCCGATACTGGGGCTGTTTATCCGGAAGGTACTATGCCAAGTGCAGATAATTCTTTTGAATTGCCAAATAACCAGGTTACTAATAATTTGTATTTTTCAGGCAACTTTAGGGTTGTAAGGGCATTTGTAACTGTGGGTATGGCAACACCTTTAAAAGTGTGTTTTACAGAATTAGGTACATTTGAGTATTTAGATGATGTTACTATTGATGAAGTATATAATATTTCGTGCAGAAATAATACAGATGAAGTGCTTATTGTGGCATCGGGGCTTGCTCCGTTAACCTACAGGGTTATAAAAAAAGACGGAGTAGATTTTGTGATTGATAACGGTCAGGATAATATTTTTTCAAATCTCGATCCTGCTGTATATGTTTTTGAAGTAGAAAATGCGTGTGGAGAAACCAAGCAGGCTACCAGAAATATTAATCTTTTGCCCGATTTGGTACAGGCTACAGATCCAGTTGATATTTTAAATTGTATAGATACGGATGAAAGTGAGTTCCAGGTATTTGATCTTACAGCACAATCTACCGAAATTTTAGGACAACAAAGCGCTGATGTTTATACTATAACGTATTATACAAACCAGCAGGATGCCGAAAATGAGCTTAACCATATCCCAAATCCTGAAGCATACACTAACACAACAGCATCACAAATAATTTATGCAAGGGTACAGCACAACCAGGTTGCTATTTGTCATAGAATAGTAAGCTTTATTATACAGGTTTCAGTAAAACCGGTTATTGATATGGCCGAAAGTGCTGTTATTTGCGATAATCTGGGTTTTGTAATGCTTACTGCATCGGCAGGATATGACAGTTATGTATGGTCTACCGGCGAAACTACTCCTTCCATAGTAGTTACAGAACCGGGCGAATATTCTGTAACGGTGCGTAAAGATTATGGTATAGGCTTTTGCGAAACTCCTGCAATTATTAATGTTGAACGCTCTGCTAGTGCCGAAAACATTTCCTTTAAATTAAAAGACTGGACCCAAAATGACAATAGTATAACGGTTAATATAAACGGACTTGGTGTTTATGAATACTCTATAGATGGTACAAATTACCAGGAAAGTAATGTGTTTACAGGCCTTGAAACGGGTGTCTATATAATATATATAAGAGATGTTGGTGGATGTGGTGAAACTTCTAAAGAAGTAGTATTGCTAAATTATCCTAAGTTTTTTACCCCTAATAATGATGGCCAAAATGATACCTGGCGCATAGAGTATGCATGGTTTGAGCCAAATATGATGCTGTATATTTATGATAGATATGGCAAGCTTATTACCTCTTTCAGCGGGCAAAGCACCGGGTGGGATGGTACCCTAAACGGGCATGACTTACCGTCTACTGATTATTGGTTTGTTGCAAACCGTGAGGATGGCAGGATTTTTAAAGGCCATTTTTCAATGATACGGTAAAGTGTTATTTAGTAATATAAAATTTAATAAAAGTGTGGAAATTTCCACACTTTTATATTTTCTTCCACATTGCGCCTCATGATTGTAGATATATCAATATTTGTTAAAGCATTGTTTAGCAGTATTTTGCATGTCATGTTGTGTCCTTTTGTTTTTTGGTACGATTATTTCAATTACTTATACAGACAACAACTATTAAACGATACTAAAATGAAAAATTTATTCTTAACAGCGGCGCTTGTAATTGCACTAAGCGCAAATGCTAATGATACAAAAACATATAATACTCCTAAAGAAATTACGCAGGAAAAAGAATATAAAAAAATTGAAGCTTCGGCACTGCCTTCTGCAATTGTATCAGAAATTAAAGCAAAGTATACCGGTTATACAATCAGCGAGGTGTATGCGGCAGCAGATGGAAGCGATTATAAATTTGTAGTTTCTAAAGATACCGATGCTGCTACAGTATGGTATACAGCAGCCGGAGAATTTATTAAAGAAGAGAAAAAGAGCTAATTAGCTAAAGAAATATAGTAAGGTGATTTGAAGAATTTTATTCTTCGATGAAAGGAGGCAGAGGTGCCTCCTTTTGTTTTTGTTAACACTTTAAACGTGGCAAATGGTTTACATTTGCATTATATCCCCTTAAGTATAAAATGGCTCACAAAATATTGGTAATAGATGATGATACGGCATTTTGTGTAATGCTGAAAACCTTTCTGCAAAAAAAAGGCTATGAGGTGGTAAATGCTTTTACCGCAGCGCAGGCCAGGGAAGAAATTGCCAATACTTTTTTTGATGTTGTGCTTACAGATATTCGCCTGCCCGATAGCGATGGCCTTGATGTGCTAAAGCATATTGTAGAGGTATCTAACGGTAGTAGCGTAATACTCATGACGGGTTATACTGATATTAAAACCGCCGTTAATGCCATGAAGCAGGGCGCTTTTGATTATGTGGGCAAGCCCATAAACCCCGAAGAAATTCTACACCTTATAGGTCTTGCAATAAGTAAAAATACAGCTAAGAGTAATACTGCAACTGCACAGCCTGCCAAAAAAGCTGCTGTTAAAACAGATGTTGTTTCTCCTTTTGTAAAAGGGGTAAGTGGCTCTTCAGAAGTATTGCATGAGCATATTGCACTGGTGTCTCCAACTAACATGTCGGTACTTATTATAGGCGATAGTGGCACAGGTAAAGAATATATTGCCCAGTCCATACACAACCAAAGCAAACGTGCCGACAGGCCTTTTATAGCAGTTGATTGTGGTGCCATACCTAAAGACCTTGCGTCCTCAGAATTTTTCGGGCACATTAAAGGCTCTTTTACCGGAGCTGTAAACGATAAAACCGGTCATTTTGAAGCGGCTAATACCGGCACATTATTTCTTGATGAAGTAGGAAATCTGTCTTATGAAGTACAGGTGCAGCTGCTGCGTGCATTACAGGAACGCAAAATAAAGCCTGTGGGCAGCAATAATGAGGTTCAGGTAGATATACGAGTTATAGCGGCTACTAACGAAGATTTAGCCGAGGCAGTAAAGCGCGGCGACTTTAGGGAAGACCTGTACCACCGCCTTAACGAATTTAGCATTAAAGCACCCCGCCTTGCCGAGCGCAGGCAGGATATACTGGTATTTGCGCACCACTTTTTAGCACAGGCAAATATCGAACTTGAAAAAAATATTGAAGGTTTTGATCAGGAAGTTACCAGCTTATTTAAAAATTATGACTGGCCGGGCAACCTGCGCGAAATGAAGAATATTATAAAACGATCTGTGCTTTTAGAAAAAAGTAATGTCATACAATATGATGTATTGCCTGCCGAAATGAAAGGCGCTACAGGCAAACAATCTGACGGTTTTGGGTATGTTAAGGGTAATGAAGAAGAGGCTATAAAAAAAGCCCTTGAAAAAGCCAACTACAACAAATCTAAGGCGGCTAAGCTTTTAGATATTGACAGGAAAACGCTTTACAATAAACTAAAGCTGTATAACCTGGATTTATAGTTATCCTTCCATTTCCATTTCAAGGCTGTTGCACAACATTACCAGCCTTTTGCAAATGTCATCGGCATAATGTGCCATTTCTTCGGCGTTAAAGTCTAATGTACTTTCTTCAAGAGGTAATAGCAAATTAGCAATACTATGCACCTCCATCTGGCGTAACATAGGTATCATTTTATGTGCTATGCGCATTAGCTTATCTGCATCATTATCTGCGGCGGCTTCTTTTAAAACGCTACAGTTATCTTTTGTACTTTCTATAAATGTTTCCAGTATGGTTTTAAGAGATGCCGGGTCCTTATTAGTAAACTGGCTCAGGCTGCTCAGGCTATATAAGCCACTTGTGTTTTTATGGTGGTTTTCTATGCCGTGATGGGCAACAAATGTTGTTTTGCCATCAGTAAGTGCCTGGCATATTACCTGCAGCAAGCGCTCAATATTTACAGGCTTGTTGTGGCATGATGTAAAACCGGCTATGGAAAAGTCTTCTTCGGTAAGGTCTTTCCTGCCCGAAAGCGCAATAATAGGCATGGCTGCAATGCCTTCATCTTCGTGTGCGCGTATTTTTTTCAACAGGCTAAAGCCATCCAGTACCGGCATTTGTATATCGGTAAGCACCACGTCAAAATATTCTTTTTCTAACAGCCTTGGCACAGCCACGGCATTAATTTCGGTAGTAACTTCGGCCCCATACTGTTGTAAAATTTCTTTCATAAGCATAAGCTGTACACTATCATCATCTACAACAAGTATACTTGTGCCTGCGGGTAAAACACCGTTTTTTGTTTTTACAGGTTCATTTTGCAGTTCTTCCTGCGGAGTATTTCTTGCGGCAATACAGGGCAATATAATAGTAAAAATAGATCCTTGCCCTTCTTTACTTTCCAGGAAAATCTTTCCGTCAAGCAGTTCAATTATCCTTTTACTTATGGTAAGGCCCAGGCCGGTACCGCCAAATTTTTTCTCTATACCGTCATGAGCCTGCGTAAATTCTTTAAAAACAGCATCATGGTTATCTGGTGCAATACCTATACCGGTATCAATAACAGAAAGTACAATATCAAAACCCTCAATGCGTGCAGTAACCTCTACAGATCCTTCGTGTGTAAATTTAACAGCATTGCTTATCAGGTTAGTAAGCACCTGCTTTATACGATAAGGGTCGCTAATGTAGTTGCCGTTAAGCTCATCTGCAATATCCCAGTTAAGCTCAATGTTTTTTTCAAGGGCTATGGGCTCCAGCGTACGGCAGGTGGCTTCAACAGCATTTTTAAAGTTAAAACCGGTGTTTTCTATAGTTATGCGATTGTTTTCAAGGCGGCTAAAATCAAGCAGGTCGTTAACCAGCTTAAGTATATAGTCGGCAGAGTCTTTAATATTAGCAAGATATTGCTTCTGCTTGCCGGTAACACCGCTGTTTTTAATAAGCTCCTGAAAGCCCAGTATACTGCCCAGAGGCGTTTGTAAATCGTGGGTTACGGTAGCCATAAGCATACTTTTACTGCGCAGCAGTTCCTGGTTTTCCTGGTTTAAGAGTTCTAGCTGTCGGCGGTAATTTTGATTTTGGCTTAAATCGCGTACAATAACGGTAGCAAAAATAATAATCAGCAGCAATGTAATGGCACCTACCCAAGCCATGGTTTCTACCGTTTTATTAAGCATACTCCTCGAATCTTCAAAACGCGCATACGATTTTTGGAAAAATTCATTTTCTACCGATGTAAGTATCACCCGTATCTGGTCAGATATAATCCTGTTTTCTTCCAGTAGCTGTTCTTCTTTTTTGTACAATTCAGTACGCAGCTTCTCATCTTTTATAAGGTGGCCCTGAATTACATTTCTATAGGCCATGGTAAGCGTATCATTACTAACATCAAGCTTACTTAAGGAGTCGCGCTGTTTAGGTGTCAGCAATTTATCAACAACGCTGTTCCACTGGTATTTTTTTGTTGGGCGAATCGGTTTGGTTTTATCCCATATAGAGTCTTTTGCATAATAAATGCCGTCAATAGCTTTTGTAAAGGTATTATAGCGGGCATACTTTTTACGGTACTCCAGCAGTTCTATAATACCATCTTTTTTGCGGCTGACAAGCAATTGTATAGAGTCAAACTTTTTTGACTGTATGCTGTCTACCGTTTGTTTAATCAGGCTTATTTGCGTGTTTATAGTGTCGGTAAGCTTAATGTATTTTTTAAAATCGGCAGGCTTTCCGGTCATAAGCGCATTACGGCCCATTGCTTCGCTAGCATACAAATCGGCAACAGTATTGCTTATCTTTATTATCTTGTCATTCTCATTATTTTCCTGCCCTGGCAGTGCTATTTTTAAAATTTCATTATAAGCAAACCATATAGATGCTACTGCTGTTGCAAATAGCAAAACATAGCCAATTATTACTTTATATTTTACCGCTTTTGGTTTTAAATCCATATTATAAATATACGCTAACTTTATATAAAACGCTGTGTTTACTCTTAAAGTATGGCACACCTTTTTATAAAACAAATGCCCCGCATGGCGCGGGGCATTGATTGTTTTTTTTAAGAATTACGTAAGTTTTTAGCTCCTTACAATTACTCTTAAAAAGCTCACTTCGTCTTTAAGGTGTTGCACTTCGCTGCGAAGGCTTTCTACAAGAATGTCATACACTTCTTTGTTTGAAGCAGAAAAGCTTTCGCCGTTTGCGGCCATATTTGGTGCAACTTCGCCAAACAGGCTCATGATGTTTACATCAAGTATGCGCACAATTTTTAGCAGTTTTACAACATTTAATCTACGATCATCTTTTTCAAGGCGGCCATAGTTGCTTTGAGTAACGTCAAGCTGAATTGCCATTGCTTCCTGGGTAATGTTTTTCTCCTCTCGTAATTTTTTAATTCGTTGTCCAATTACATTCATAATAATTCAATTTTTTAGTTGTAGGGATGTAAAAATATTTAGTGGTAGTAATTTTAGTATTTTATTATGTTTAATTAGTCAAATTGTAACTTTTAGTCACTGTTTTTCTCCTTAAATTAGTTAAACCTTACTATGTCGAGCAATAGCCTGTTTCTGTGGTTGCGCACCTTAATACTTTCTATACCAAAATGCCGAAAAGTGTATACAGCTTTGCTGTTTGCAGAATATGTTATTTGCTTTGCGATATAAAAATATGTAAGATGTAAATTTTAATCACCAGTACTAGTGTTTTTTTCGATGTAATGGTTGCTTTTTCCGTTAAAAGACAAATAAAAAATAGATATATAATTATAATTTGATAGTTATAAATTAATTAACCCTTAAAAAGCTGTTTATGAAAATTAAAGTATTGGTTTATGATAGCGAGATAGGTTACTACCTGCTGCTAAAAAATAACATTCTCAAGGGATTTGAGTTCGTATTATATACTAAAGCAGAGGATAGTATGGGCTATGATGCTGTTGCTTTTTTTCTAAATAATAAAATTGAAGCAATAGATATGCTGCGTCTTTATGATGAAAGCAAACCCTTTGTATTAGGGGCTAATAATGGCCACAGTTATGTGCAGCACCGGGATAATGCTTATATAATAAACATTGCCCTTCCGCATAACAAAATAGTAGCCTGCTTTAAAACCCTTTTTAATGAACTGCTCTTATTGTGTAAAAAAGAAAAAGCCCTGTAAAACAGGGCTTTTTATAAAAGGTAGCGCGGTCTTATCCGGCAATGATGGCAC
>JAZKDS010000403.1:7353-9003 GCA_040387455.1 Bacteroidota bacterium | reverse complement strand
ATGGCACGAGAAATAACAATTTTTTGTATCTCACTGGTACCTTCATATATCTGTGTTATTTTAGCATCGCGCATAAGGCGCTCTACGTGATAATCTTTTACATAACCATTACCACCATGTATCTGTACGGCTTCAATAGAAGTATCCATAGCGGTTTGCGAAGCAAATAGCTTAGCCATAGCGCCGCTTATATCATAGTTTTGCCCATTATCTTTATCCCATGCAGCTTTAAGGCACAAGTGACGTGCGGCTTCTATATTAACATGCATGTCGGCCAGTTTAAAGGCTATGGCCTGGTGGTTGCAAATTTCGGTACCAAATGCTTTGCGCTCCTTGCTGTATTTAAGGGCAAGTTCATAAGCGCCGCTGGCAATACCTAAAGCCTGGCTGGCAATACCTATACGGCCGCCTGCAAGGGTTTTCATGGCAAATTTAAAACCAAATCCGTCTTCGCCTATGCGGTTTTCTTTAGGAACCTTAACATCTGTAAACATAAGCGAGTGTGTATCGCTGCCACGGATGCCCAATTTTTGTTCTTTAGCGCCTATTTCAAAGCCCGGCATGCCTTTTTCTAAAATAAGAGCATTAATGCCTTTGTGCTTCTTTTCTACATCTGTTTGTGCAATAACCAGGTAAACATCGGCAGTACTGCCATTTGTTATCCAGTTTTTAGTGCCATTAACCAGGTAATGGTCGCCCATGTCTATGGCCGTAGTTTTTTGAGATGTTGCATCGCTGCCGGCCTCTGGCTCGCTAAGGCAAAATGCGCCTATAACTTCGCCTGTTGCAAGGCGGGTAAGGTATTTTTGCTTTTGCTCTTCGGTACCAAAGTTTTGTAAACCCCAGCATACAAGAGAATTGTTTACAGACATGACAACCGAGGCTGAGGCATCAATCTTAGAAATTTCTTCCATGGCAAGCACATAAGAAATAGTGTCGAGGCCACTGCCACCATAAGCAGGGTCTACCATCATGCCAAGAAAGCCCAGTTCGCCCATTTTTTTAATTTGCTCAGTGGGGAATATTTGTTTTTCATCGCGCTCAATAACGCCGGGTAGCAGTTCTGATATTGCAAAATCGCGCGCGGCCTGCTGAATCATCAAATGCTCTTCAGAAAGTTTGAAATCCATAATTTAGAAATTACTTTTTTGTTTTATTGTGTTCAAATGTACTCATTTAATGGTAATTTATCAAAATGAATGTGTAAATTTACCCTATGACTGAGAAAAACTATAACGTTATAGGTGTTATGAGCGGCACATCGCTTGATGGCACTGATCTGGCCCATATACTTTTTACAGAAAACAATGGCAAGTGGGCTTTTGAAATTAAAGAAGCCGAGACCGTACCCTATAGTGATACATGGCTTAACCGTCTAAAAAATGCCATTGATTATAATGAGCGCATGCTGGAGGAACTTAATCATGACTACACAGCACTACTGGCTAATATAATAAGAAATTTTATCAATACATATAATATTTCGGGGCTTGATGCCGTGTGCAGCCATGGGCATACCATATTGCACCGCCCTCACGATGGCATTACCCTGCAAATAGGCAACCTGCCGCAAATTGCCGCCTTAACGGGCCAGACTGTAGTGTGCGATTTCCGTGTGCAGGATGTGGCCATGGGAGGGCAGGGGGCTCC
>JAZKDS010000403.1:2877-7343 GCA_040387455.1 Bacteroidota bacterium | reverse complement strand
TAGGTGATATGATATTGTTTAGCGATTTTAACTACTGCCTTAACCTGGGTGGGTTTAGTAATATATCTTTTGATGAAAACGGAAAACGAATGGCATTTGACATTTGTCCCGTTAATACCGTGCTAAACCATTATGCTAACCGTTTGGGCTATGCTTATGATGATGCAGGTAATATTGCTAAAGGAGGGCAGCTTAATGCCGAACTTTTTTATGAACTTGAGAGCCTTGATTTTTATACCGCGCCTTACCCTAAATCATTAGGGTTTGAATTTGTACAGCAAACCATATTGCCGCTGATAGAATACTACAACATACAAACCGAAGATAAACTGCACACATTTACAGAGCATGTAGCCAGCCAGATTGCGCAGGTAATGGCGCAAAATAAAAGTGGCAGCCTGCTGGTTACCGGGGGCGGAGCTTATAACGTGTATTTGATAAACAGGATGCAGGCGTTAATGCCTAATACTATTATAAGTGTGCCCGATGATAAAACCATACAGTTTAAAGAAGCATTAATTTTTGCATTGTTAGGTGTTTTAAAGCTGAGAGGAGATATTAATGTACTGGGCAGTGTTACCGGTGCAGCAAAAGATCATAGCTCAGGGCGTATATTTAAAGTATAAAAAAAGGGAGGCTTAATGCTTCCCTTTTTTTATTATAAGATTCCCATTTTTTTAATGGCTTCAATAAGGTCATGGTCGTCACCTTTGCCTTGTAGTATTATGTTTTTAAGGTGTGCTTTTCTTTTTTCTATAGCACTTAAAGACAGTGGTACATAATTGGGTATGTTTTTAGTAGCTATGCCTTCGCTAAGGCGCATTAAAATTTGCTTGTCATAACTGTCAAAATTAAAGTTGTCAAACACACGGTCTTTTAACGACTTTACAATTTTGTGGCTAAAATAGATTTCGCCACTATATATAATTTTAAAAGCATTTACAAACTCGTCTATGTCAATGTCGCTTTTACACAATATGCCCTGTGGGTTAATTTCTTTAATCAGCCTTTCTACAAGTGCCGCCTCACTGTGCATGGTAAGTATAATAACAGTGCATTGAGGCATAGTACTCCTTATGAGTATGCCAAGATCCATGCCCGAAAATATTTTTTGTTCAGGATAGGCAGGCAGGCTCAGGTCAAGGTAGGCAAGGTCGAATCTGTTGCTTTCGTCTGTAATTAAATTATATGCTTCTTCACAGTCAAGCGCCTTGGTGAAGTTTAAGTGTAAGCCTTCAAAATTTTCTTCAGAAAGCACGTTAACGTACCCATTTACAGTCATTGGGTGATCATCAACAATTAAAATATTCAGTTCTTTTATCATGGAGGTGGCAAAATAATAAGCCTGATTGTAAAAAATTACGGTAATACCGTAAAATTAGTAAAAATATCTTGTTTATATTGCCAAAATTTTTCTTAACATTTTTTGTGCAGTATTCCTACCTAATCATAGATGATGATGATACAAATGTACAGGATATCCTCTTGAAGATGGAGGGTTTTCCTGACTATTTTTGTGTGGGTACAGCGTCTACAAAAGAGGATGGGATTAATAAGATACTGGAAATGCAGCCCGGCCTGGTGTTTTTAGAAATAGCACCAAAAGGTAAAAAAAGCAATTTATCACTGTCTTTAGTTACAGAATTGCACCAGTATATTGATACGTTGCCATATTTTGTGGCCGTTACTGCAACACCAAAACTTGCTTTTGAAGCCATTAGTGCCGGCATTTTTGATTATGTTCTAAAACCACTTAATATTTTTGACCTGCGCAAAACGCTGCTTAAGTATGCTAAAGCCAATCCGGTTAAAGCAAATACCACTATTTGTATTAAATCTTATGGCGATTACCAGTTTGTAGCACTTAGCGAAATAGTGTATTTAAAGGCCGATAATAATACTACCGATTTTCATTTGCAAAATGGGCGGGTATTAACGGCTTATAAAACGCTTAAGCATTATGAGGTTAATTTGCCTTTTTTCTTTTTCAGGATTCACAACAGCTATATAGTAAACAGTCACTTTGTGTCAAGGATAAATACTGGCAAATCGTTGGTTTACTTAAATGAAGGTGATACTTCTATCTCTTTTTCTAAAACTTTTAAAGAAAATATAGACACACTTATTCGCCGTATAGCACCGGAGTATCTATAAAGTAATGCACTTTACCCTGCAAATCGGTCGAGTTGCTCGCATGCGGGGTATAGTTACTAAACGCCCTGTAAATCATGGTTGTAAGTTGTTTTTTGTTGTTAGATTTGCTACAGAAACAAACGGTTAACAGTTTCTTAAAACTAATAATTGAATATTTTTTTACATCAACAACAAAATTTTACTACCATGAAAAAATTAATACTAGCCTTAAGCCTGCTTGCAGTACTAAGCTCTACAGTTGTATCTTGCTCAACAGATGACAGCGCCCTTGAACAAACTAATGTTAGTGCAGATGGCGGCGATAACCAACTGGTTCCACCAAGGCCTACTAAACCATAATTGAGGCATTTAACATAAAATATATTATTTTTGAGGCAGCAGTACTAAATACTGCTGCCTCAAAAATTTTGAAAACATTCCAATTTCTATTTTTCGCCTTTATTTTTCTTTTTGCCGTTTCGTGCGAAAAGGAACCTGCCGAAAACTCTTTGGCTAATAATAAAGCAGAAGTTTACCTTGCCAAAGCAGAAAATACTTCTGAAGAAGCTGTGCTTCGCGAAAAATATTTTGACTCTGCCCGTTCCGTCATCAGCAAGTATAAAAACGATTCGGTAACAAGGCTTTACTACCGGAGGTCGGCCATAGGCTATTACATGCTTAATAAATTTGATAAATCGATTAAGACCGGTAAAGAGGTGTTTAATCTTGCCGAAGAGGCTAATGATACTCTGGGTATGGCTAAGGGATTATATTTTTCGGCGGTTTCTTACTACGGCCGAGAAGATAATGATAGCGCATTTTCATATTATAAAGCATCCGAAAAACTTTTTGAAGATATTGATGACAAGAAAATGCTGGGTGAGATTGTTTTGTACAAAGCTTATATATACTATAACGTAGGTGAATATATGCTTTGTGAAACCGAAGCTTTTAAAGCGTTGCGCCTGTTGGACGAAGATGATGCAGTGCACATATACAGTTGCTACAACCTTATTGCAACAGCACTGGAAGGGCTAAATAACTACGAGGAAGCTATAAAATACTATTCTACAGCAGCAAAACATATTGAAGGGCTAAAGAAGCAGGGTTATGATGATAATTATATAAAGTTTAGCAGGGCGATGTCTTACAATAACCTGGGTGTTGTTTACCTAAGCATGAAAAAGCCTAAAGAAGCTGCACAAATGTTTAACAAAGGTTTGGAGTTTGATAATCTTAAAAAATATTCGCCCTTGCTCTATGCCCGCATTATTAATAACGTGGGCTACGCGCAGTTTTTAGCTAAAGATTATAGTAGCCTGCCGGGGCTATATTATGAGTCTTTAAAGGTAAGGGATAGCTTGGATAACGATTCGGGGGTTATAACTAGCAATTATAATATAGGAGAATATTACCTGTCTCAAAAAGATACGCTTAGGGCTATTACACATATTATAAAGTCGTATCGCGATGCCGAAAAGGTTAAGAGCCATGCCGATGAGCTAAAAGCTCTTAAAGTACTGGCAGAAATCGATAAAAAAAATAGTTCTTACTATTCTGAACGCTACATAAAGGTTAATGACAGAATGCAGGCAAGTACCCGTGAAATTAAAGACCGTTTTGCCCGTATAGCTTATGAAACCGATAAGCTGCAGGTTGAAAAAGAAGAGCTTGCCAAAAAAAACAACTTTATAATAGGGATTTCGGCTGTAGTGCTGTTGTTCTTGGCAGCTATATTTATAATTTATTATCTTAATTCACGAAATAAAGAGCTGGTACTGCTACAGGAGCAGCAAAAAGCAAACGAAGAAATTTACCACCTTATGTTTGAGCAGCAGGGCAAGATTGACTCGGCCCGTGATGAAGAAAAAAACCGTATTGCTATGGAGTTGCATGATGGTATATTAAACAATATATATGCTGTGCGCCTAAACCTTGAATTTAGTAACCGCAAAACTGATGACGAAACCATTGTTACACGAAAGGGGTATATAAAAGAACTGCAACTGGTAGAAAGTGAAATAAGGGCAGTGAGCCATAACCTGAGTCGCAATACTATTTTTAACCAAAACAATGATTTTGGAAGTATCTTAGGCTCTATGGTTACGTCGCAAAAAAATGATTTCGATACACAGTTTGAAGCCTATATAGATAATAGTATAGATTGGGAAGCCCTGCCAGGTACACTAAAAATAAATGTATACAGGATTATACAGGAGGCACTGCAAAATATTAATAAATATAGCCAGGCAAATCAGGCATCTGTTGAGGTAACCTATGAAAACAATAACCTTACTATAATTGTAACAGATGATGGAGTGGGTTTTAATACA
>JAZKDS010000403.1:0-2867 GCA_040387455.1 Bacteroidota bacterium | reverse complement strand
ATTAAAAACCTTAAACAGCGCACGCATGCTATAAATGGTACTATTGATATTGTTTCGTCTGTAGGAAATGGTACTGTAATTACATTACACGTGCCGGTGGCTGTTGTAGTTTAGTTTATACATTCTCATTTCACAAAAAAATAGCATTGTAATACTACTATAACGGTTTATTGAATATTATACAATAATATCTTTATTATATTTGCATCGGTTTAATAAAACACAACAAATGAAAGATTTACTTAGCAAATTTGAAAATAAACAACCTGAAATTGTATTTAACTGGAAAGACAGCGAAACCGAAGCCGAAGGGTGGACGGTTATAAACTCTTTGCGTGGCGGTGCTGCCGGTGGTGGTACACGTATGCGTAAAGGCCTTGATATGAATGAGGTGCTTTCTTTAGCCAAAACAATGGAGGTTAAATTTACGGTGAGTGGCCCTGCTATAGGTGGAGCAAAGTCAGGTATTAATTTTGACCCGAATGACCCTCGTAAAAAAGGAGTGCTTCAGCGTTGGTATAAAGCGGTATCTCCATTGCTTAAAAGTTATTATGGCACAGGTGGCGATCTTAATGTAGATGAGATACATGAAGTAATACCAATGACCGAAGAGTGTGGCGTGTGGCACCCGCAGGAAGGTGTGTTTAACGGACACTTTAAACCCACAGAAGCGGATAAAATTAACCGCATAGGCCAGTTGCGCCAGGGTGTGGTTAAGGTTATAGAAAATCCTTCTTTTTCGCCCGATGTTGCACGTAAATATACCGTTGCCGATATGATTACCGGTTATGGTGTTGCTGAGGCTGTTAAACATTTTTATGCTATATACGGTGGTACTGCAGTTGGCAAAAAGGCTATAGTGCAGGGTTGGGGTAATGTGGGTTCTGCAGCAGCATTTTACCTGGCTAAAATGGGTGTTAAAATAGTAGGTATTATAGACCGCGATGGTGGCCTTATAAATAAAGAAGGCTTTACTTTTGAAGAAATTACGCAATTGTTCCTTAACAAAGAAGGCAACAAGCTTGTGGCAGATAATATGATTCCGTTTGAGCAGTTAAATAAAGATGTATGGAGCATAGGTGCAGAGATATTTACACCCTGTGCCGCCTCAAGGCTTGTAGCTAAAGATCAGGTTGAGGCTATGGCTGCAGCAGGGCTTGAAGTAATAAGCTGTGGTGCTAATGTGCCATTTGCCGATAAAGAAATTTTCTTTGGTCCTATTATGGAGGCTACAGACAGCCGTGTAAGCCTGGTGCCCGATTTTATATCTAACTGTGGTATGGCACGTGTGTTTGCTTACTTTATGGAGAAAAAAGTACATATGACGGATGAGGATGTGTTTGCCGATACATCTGATATCATTCGTAAAGCTATAGAAAATGTTCATGCCGCTAACCCATCTAAAACGGGTATAAGCAATACTGCTTTTGAAATTGCACTTAAACAATTGGTGTAAGCTCCACGCAAAATATTTATATCTTTACATTATAATTAAACCCTCTTTTTAGAGGGTTTGTTTTTATTATTATGACGTATAAAGAAACCACAGAGTGGATGTTTAAGCAACTGCCCATGTATCAGTTACAGGGGGCTGTGGCCTATAAAAAAGACCTTACAAATACCATTTTACTAGTAAATCATCTGGGTAACCCTGAGCAAAAATTTAAATCGATACACATAGCAGGTACTAATGGCAAGGGGTCGGTTAGCAGTATGTTGGCCAGTATTTATCAAGAAGCCGGCTATAAAGTAGGGTTGTATACTTCTCCGCACTTAAAAGATTTCAGGGAGCGTATTAAAATAAATGGGAAGGATATTTCACAGGGGTTTGTTGTTGACTTTATTGCTGAAAATAAAGCGTTTTTTGAAGCTAACGATCTTAGTTTTTTTGAAATGACAGTTGGCCTCGCGTTTGATTATTTTGTTAAAGAGCAGGTAGATGTTGCCATTGTAGAAACCGGTATGGGGGGCAGGCTGGACAGTACTAACATTGTAACTCCGCTCGCATCTGTTATTACTAACATAGGTTTAGATCACACACAGTTTTTAGGAAATACAGTAAAGGAAATAGCAGGAGAGAAGGCGGGCATAATTAAATCGGGAGTGCCTGCTATAATAGGCGAGTATACTACCGAAACAAAGCCTGTTTTTGAAACTAAAGCTGAGCAGGTAGGTGCAACGCTTTATTTTGCTTCTGATGAGGTTGCAACAGATTATCCTACAGCGCTGCTGGGCGATTATCAAAAGCACAATAAAAAAGCAGTTCTTAAAACAGTTGACTTGCTTCAAAACAAGCTGCCTGTTGCTACTGAGGCTATAAAAAAAGGTTTGCTACAGGTAGTTGTGAATACAGGCTTACGCGGGCGCTGGGAACAAATTCACAGCAATCCAACTGCTATTGCCGATACTGCCCACAACAGCCATGGGCTAAAACCTGTAATGGCACAGCTGGTAAATCAACAATATAAGGTCTTGCGTATTATTTTTGGCGTGGTAAATGACAAAAATCTTGATGAGGTGTTGCCATTGCTACCGCAACAAGCGGAGTATTATTTTACAAAACCGAATGTCCCTAGGGGGTTGAATATAGATATTTTAGTCGATGCTGCAAAAAAATATGGCTTGAAGGGAAAAAAATATCCAATGGTAACCGATGCCTATCAATCTGCTTTACAGGATGCTGCGCCTGATGATTTTATTTATGTAGGCGGTAGTACCTTTGTAGTGGCCGAAATTTTATAGCATAGCACTTGCAGATATAAAAAACTGTGCTATATTTGCACTCGCAATACGGTAGTAACCGCAGCGCGAAATTGGGGCGATTAGCTCAGTTGGTTCAGAGCATCTCGTTTACACCGAGAGGGTCG
>JAZKDS010000402.1:17020-18133 GCA_040387455.1 Bacteroidota bacterium | reverse complement strand
CCCAACGGCTGTAGAATATACCATACGCGGCACCTTCCCGGTATACAGCTACCGCCAGGCCAATGCCCTGCTCGCCGGGCTTGACCTGCACACCCAATGGAATTTTACAAAAAACCTGAGCCACAGCCTAAATGCGGCCTATGTATACGGCACCAATACACAGGACAATGCCCCACTCATAGACATGCCACCCCTAAACCTTACCAATACAGTAAGATTTAGTAACGAAGATTTTCACAACTTTTTTGCCGAAGTGCGCAGTGAAGCCGTGTTTACACAAACGCGTTACCCTGACTTCGATTTTAATGCCGATGTACCGGTAAACGGCGAGCTGGTAGCTACACCGGTTAACATAAGTAAGGCGCCCAAAGGCTACCAATTAGTACACCTTTCTACCGGAATGCAGTTTGCTATGGGCAAAATGCAAACGGCGGTAAACCTCTCGGTTTTTAACCTGTTTAACACCACCTACCGCGATTACCTTAACCGCCAGCGCCTGTATACCGATGAGGTGGGGCGCAACATACAACTACAAGTAAAATTCAGTTATTAATCATAAATACCCATTAAAAAATGAAGAACCTAAAAATTTCAGCCTTTGCGCTAATCACGCTAATTTCTTTTAGCTCATGCAGCGATGACGACAACGCCACAACCCCGGTAAACGAAGAAGAAGTAATTACAACGGTTACGGCTACTTTTACCCCGGCAGCAGGCGGCACAGCTGTAGTATTAACATCGCGCGATCTTGACGGAGACGGCCCTGATGCCCCCGTAGTAACCGTAAATGGCACATTTGCAGCCGGTGCAGTATACAACGGTTCGGTAACCTTTTTAAATGAGCTTGCCAGCCCTGCCGAAAATATTACCGAAGAAATACACCAAGAAGGCCATGAGCACCAGTTGTTTTACCAGCAAACCAACTTAGGTGTTTTTGAATATGCCGATCAGGATGTAGCCGGCAATCCGGTAGGCCTGCATGTAACCTATACAGCAGCGGCTACACCGGTAAACGGCACGCTTACCATAACACTAAGGCACGAGCCAAACAAAACAGCACCGGGTGTAGTAACGGGCAACATAACCAGCGCAGGCGGCAGTACCGATGCAGAG
>JAZKDS010000402.1:12313-17010 GCA_040387455.1 Bacteroidota bacterium | reverse complement strand
TTTAAAAACGGGCTTTGTAAATACAGGGCCCGTTTTTATTATTAGCCCTTCAAAGCATACCACTTCATGCATTTTAAGAATATAAATACGCAGTTTATCGACAAAGCATGTGTATATCTCTAAATTCTTAAAATTTTATTAAAATAATTCAGGATAATTTATTAGTTTTAAGTAATATTTTCATATTAACAATTCATAATAAATTATGCCTGCCTATGAAATCAAAATTTACCCAAATCGTCAGGATAATCCTTGGCCTTATCCTTATAGTTTTCGGAGCCAACAAGTTATTTAATTTTATACCACTTCCGCAGCCCCCACAGGGAGCGCTCGATTTTATGACATCGTTAGATGCCACCGGCTATGCACTGCCCGTTATTGCCATTTTTGAAATAGCCATAGGGCTCATGCTGCTGTTTCGCATTTGGGTGCCTTTTGCATTGGTACTGCTGGTGCCGCTTTCACTCAACATATTGCTATTCCATCTGTTTTTAGATGTTCCGGGCATAATAGCCGCGGTTGTAGTAGTAGCGCTCAACGGTATTTTATTATACAAGCACCGCATTAAATACATACCGCTGTTTACAGATTAGATAGCTTTTACTTACATTTGTGTATAAACCTTATCTTCATGAAAACAATAGGAGTAACACTTGTTATGGCCTGTGGTCTGAGTATGCAAGCACAAATGAACGAAGTAAAATATCCGCAAACGCGCAAAGATGCCACGGTAGACACCTATTTTGGCACATCTGTTAACGACCCTTACCGCTGGCTTGAAGACGACAAATCGGCCGAGACAGCGGCATGGGTAAAAGCCGAAAACGAAGTAACCTTTGGGTATCTTGACAAGATTCCGTACCGCGATGCCATAAAAGACCGCATGACAGCGCTATGGAACTATGAGCGCATTTCGGCCCCGTTTATTGAGGGCGATTACACCTATTATTATAAGAATGACGGCCTGCAAAACCAAAGTGTATTGTACCGTAAGGACAAAAAAGGCAATGAAGAGATTTTTCTTGACCCCAACACCTTTAGTAAAGACGGTACCACATCTTTAACCAATGTAAGCTTTACAAAAAAGGGCGATAAGGTTGCCTATATGATATCTGAAGGCGGCAGCGACTGGGGCAAGATTATCCTGATGGACGCCTTAACCATATCGCCGCTGGGCGAAACCATCGAAAATGTAAAATTCAGCGGGGTTTCCTGGAAAGGCAACGACGGCTTTTACTATTCTACTTACGAGGTGCCCGAAGGCAGCCTGCTGAGCGCCAAAACCGATGAGCACAAGCTGTACTTTCATAAGTTAGGCACACCGCAAGCTGAAGACAAAGTTATTTTTGGCGACACCGAAAAGTTCAGGTACGTAGGTGCCGGCCTTACCGAAGACGAGCGTTACCTTATTATATCGGGCGCTAACAGCACCTATGGCAACAAGCTATTTATAAAAGACCTGACCAAGCCCGAAAGCCCTATTGTTACTGTAATTGATAATTTTGACAGCAGCAGCAATATTATAGAAAATGAAGGCAGCACGCTGTTTATACTTACCGACTATAAAGCAAAAAACAACCGTCTTGTAACGGTAGATGCCGCGGCAGCACAACAGGCCAACTGGAAAGACCTGATACCTGAAACCGAAAATGTACTATCGGCATCAACCGGTAGTGGCTATATTTTTGCCAGCTACATTAAAGATGCCGTATCTTTTATACAACAATATGATTATAAAGGCAAGCTGGTGCGCAACATTACCCTTCCGGGTGTGGGCAGTGCCGGTGGCTTTGGCGGAAAGAAAAAGGAGAAAACGCTTTACTACTCTTTTAGCAATTACATTACGCCGGGCAGCATATTTACGTTCGATCCTAAATCGGGCAAATCAGCGGTGTACCAAAAACCTAAACTTGATTTTAACAGCGATGATTATGAGTCGAAGCAGGTGTTTTATACCAGCAAAGACGGCACTAAAGTGCCCATGATCATTACTTATAAAAAGGGCACCCGGCTAAACGGTAAAAACCCTACCATACTGTATGGCTATGGTGGTTTTAACATAAGCCTTACACCATCATTTAGCGTGGCAAATGCCGTATGGCTAGAAAACGGCGGTATATATGCCGTGGCAAACCTGCGTGGCGGTGGCGAATATGGCCGCACCTGGCACGATGCCGGTACTAAAATGCAAAAGCAAAACGTATTTGACGATTTTATTGCAGCGGCAGAATACCTTACTAAAGAAAACTACACATCGGCCGATTACCTTGCTATTATGGGTGGCTCTAACGGCGGCCTGCTTGTAGGTGCTGTTGCTAACCAAAGGCCTGACCTGTTTAAGGTAGCCCTGCCTGCAGTGGGCGTTATGGATATGCTGCGTTACCACACCTTTACGGCCGGTGCCGGATGGGCCTATGACTATGGTACCGCCGAAGACAGCGCCGAAATGTTTAACTATCTTAGAGCCTACTCACCCGTACACAGCATAAAAAAAGGAATTAAATATCCGGCAACAATGGTTACCACCGGCGACCATGATGACCGTGTGGTGCCCGCGCACAGCTTTAAATATGCGGCTACGCTTCAGGAAATGCAGGCCGGACCACTACCTGTCTTGATTCGTATAGATGTAAATGCAGGGCATGGCGCAGGTAAATCTGTAGCGCAAACCATTGCCGAACGCAGCGATATGCAGGCATTTACACTATATAACATGGGTGTGAAGAACCTGAAATAGTTTACAGTAAAAATGGCAAACATACAGGATAATGAGGATAAGGGCAGGCTTGTAAAATTTACACGCACGGCATTGCTTATAGAATTTATCCTGTTTGTAGTGCCCTTACTATTTAACTTATTTGGAAATTTTCCTGATATATCTTCTTACTTCCTTGCATGGGAATGCTTTACAGGTATATTAAACCTTGTACTTATTATAACCCATATTATAGAAAAACCAGAGCGTTTTTTGTTCTATATTTTTTTATTGTTTGCAATAGCACTTGGCCCTATAATACTACTACTGGCCTCTTTAAAAGGAGTTACATGCTAAACTATAAAAGGTAGCTTACCTGTATAGAGCCGTAGTAAAAACCTTCAATTACACGATTAACAGCTTCTTTACCCCTGTAGTTAAACGAATATGAATATACCCAGTTGTTTTTGCGGTATTTAATACCGGCTTCGGCATTAAAGCGCCAATGTATCAACGGAAATGTTACCGGACTGGTATTGTTAAACATACTACCTTCAATAGTGGCATCATAAGCCATATATTGCACCATGGGGTTGGCATACAAAAACAGTTCACCACGGTCTTTATATTGGGTTTTATCGTTTTCCAGTTCTGCGCCATGCAGCATAGAGTAGGGTGTTTCCTGTAAGGGGCCACGCAGGCTTATGCGCGCCATAGGCCCAAAAGTACCCCAGTTGAATATTGTGCCCGCGTTAATTTCGCCTTGCAAGCTCATATCAAACGTAGGGTGTGTATAGATGTGTTTTGAATAAAAAAGCGCGGCCTGCACTGCCGGCGTAGTGGTTATCTGGTATTCCCAGCCTTCTACCGTGGGATAATGGATAAGCTTGTGCAGCCCTTTTTGAAACTGCTCTGCACCCGACTCCGGCCCTACAACACCTCCCTGAAATTTAAGCTTTAGCACATCTTGGTTTTTGTAGAAAAAACTAAGGCGCACCTCGGCACACAGGTAACCGGCAAAAGGCCTGTCGTGCACATTGATGTCGGCAGCCCGAACCGATTGCGGATTATATATATAATGTCCCAAACGGAACTCGGTGGTTTTTTTGGCAACCTTTTCATTAGACGGATTGCCCAGATAGCGGTAAAAAACCTCCAGCCCATTAGTATAATACTGGTCGTTTATAGGCGATGTATACAAGTCGTTATCGCTTACAATGCCAATTACGGCGGACTTTTGCCCAAAGCACAGGGTGCCCCATAATAACAGCCATAACACATACTTTTTCATTAGTAATCCAGCTTCACGTAGCGCATTAGTTTTACAATACGCCCCTTGCGCCGCTCTATATACCCCGATGATTTAGCCGCTTTAAACCTAAGCGGATTCGGTAGTATGGCTGCAATACCTGCGGCTTCATACTTGGTAAGGTCGGCGGCATCTTTTTTGTACCAATGCTGTGCAGCAGCCTGGGCTCCATAAACGCCATCGCCCATTTCTATGCTGTTAAGGTACACTTCCATAATGCGTTCTTTGCTCCACAGCAGTTCTATAAGCACGGTAAAATACGCCTCAAGGCCTTTGCGGAGGTAGCTGCGCCCCTGCCATAAAAACACGTTTTTAGCGGTTTGCTGGCTTATGGTGCTTCCCCCTTTTATGCGTTTGCCCTTCTTATTGTTTTTATACGCCTTTTTCATGGCCTCAAAGTTAAAGCCGTGGTGGGTCAGGAATTTATCATCTTCGCTGGCAATAACGGCCTTTTGCAGGTTAGGAGAAATTTTATCGATAGACACCCAGTCGTGGCTGCTGTGAGGTTCTTTATCGGCCGCCTTATGCTCAAAATATCGGCTTATCATAAGTGGGGTAAACGGTACGGGCACAAAACGGAACAACAGTACCGAGAATACCGAAACCACTACAAACCAAAGGATTAATTTAAAAAAGATGCGGGCTATTTTGCGAAACATATAGAATAAAGTTGACAGGTGCGAAATTACGAAT
>JAZKDS010000402.1:0-12303 GCA_040387455.1 Bacteroidota bacterium | reverse complement strand
TTATATCCCTAAATTAAATTTTATGCATATTGCATGACTGCAAGGTTTTAAAAATTTCGTGGGTTTACTATTAGAATGGGTATGGAAAAATTACACCTACAAGGTTTTAAAAACCTTGTAGGAGCGTAGGACAACCTTTAAACCAAATCCGCCAGTTCCTGCCCTATTTTGCTGCCTATGGCAACACCCATGCCACCCAGCCTTACGCCACAATAAACATGTGCGCTAAGCTGCTCTACAATAGGTTGCTTCTGGCTGCCCAGGCCCATGATGCCGCTCCAGCGGTGCGCAATGGTAAAATCGGTAGTAGGTAAAATAATCTCACGCAGCAATTGCTCCAGGCGGTTTTGTATCAGGTTGGTTTCGGCAAAATCGGTAGTGGTTTCGCCCTCAAAGTCAAGGTTACGCCCACCACCAAAAAGAATGCGGTTGCCCACATTCCTAAAGTAATAATATCCCCTGTCTATATGAAACGTGCCTTTTATATCAAGGTTGGGTATAGGCTCCGTAATAAGTACCTGCGCACGTGCGGGCTTTACAGCGCCGTTAGTAAGGCCACCGGCAAAGCCGTTTGTGGCAAACAGTAGTTTTTTAGTAAAGAAGATAAAATCGTCAAGGGCAACCTCAACGCCATCTGCTTTTTCATGCGCGCCGGTAACAGTCTGGCTGTTCAGTATCAGGATGTCATTGGCTACAGCCTGCTTAAGCAGGGCCTGCATCATGGCACCGGTATCAATTTGGCCTTCAAACGGGTTAAATATCAACTGTTCTTTGGTTCCGGCAAAGCCAAAGCGGTCGGTTTCCTTAGCAAATACATCGGCTTTAAACAGCGGGCGCAGCACATCGTTTACAAACGGCAGGCGGCGCAGGCAGTTGTCATACCCTCGTGTATCATCATCTAAAAAAATTTCGTAACCACCATACGGACGGTAATCAATTGCAGCATCGCCCAGGCGTTTGCGTAGTAATTGAAGGCCTTCCCAGCGTTTTTGTATCAGGCTTACCACTTCCTCTTCGGTGTGGTAATTAAGGTCGTCTATAATTTCGCTCAGGCTGCCAAAACAGGCAAACCCGGCATTTTTGGTGCTCGCGCCCTGCGGCAGCGGCCCTTTTTCTATAATAAGTATCTTGCTTTGGGGAAAACGCTCACGCAGGCGTAAAGCCGCATTAAGCCCTACAATGCCGCTGCCCACAATGGTATAATCGACATTGGTAAACCAGCTGTTTACTTCCCACCAGCTGAGCTTCATTATTATCTTGGGAAGATATTGGTTTCGTCGTCGTTAGCCTCATCAATAGCTTCCTGCTCTGTAACCTTGTTGCCCTTTAAGGCGTTAAGGATAAGCGGCACGGTAGTAACAAGTACAATAATAATAATGATGTACTCTATGTAATGCTTAAGGTCTATATCAAACTGCTCTTTAAACAGGGTAGAAAGGTAATGCCCTGCCAGTATAAGTGCAAAAGCCCATGCAAAAGAGCTGATGACGTTAAAGAACATAAACTTCTTTTTATCCATCTTAACCACACCGGCTATAATGGGTGCAAAGGTGCGTATAATCGGAATGAAACGTGCAAAAATGATGGCACGGCCACCGTGTTTGTGGAAAAATTCTTCTGATTGTATAAGGTATTTTTTCTTGAACCAAAACGAGTCTTTCCTTTTATAAAGATAGCCTCCGCTGCGTGAGCCAAACCAGTAACCAAAGGTATTACCCACTATACCGGAAAGCGCCACCATAATAGAAAGTACAATAACATTAATATGCTCGCTGCCAAAATCTACAACGGTAAGCATAAGGGACTCGCTATAAATACCAGCAAGAAATAAAAGGCTGTCGCCCGGCAAAAAGAAACCTGCGAAAAGGCCGGTTTCGGCAAAAACAATAAACAGTACTACATAAATGCCAATAGGTACACCACCCAGTTTAAGGTTGATGTAAAACTCAGGGTTTATTAACTGCATCCAGTCAAAACCATTTTCCATATCTTTTTAAAATTTAGTTTGTCAAAAAATTATTTTTTCTCCCACTTATCTACCGCGCTTGTAGCCAACGCATTGCCCAGCACATTAGTCATGCTTCGGGCCATATCACAAAAATGATCTATGGGCAGTACTAAAAATATACCTGCTTCGGGTATATCAAACATGGCACACGTGGCCACCACCACAATAAGCGATGCACGCGGCACACCCGCCACACCCTTACTGGTAAGCATAAGCACCAGCAACATAAGCAGCTGTTTTTGCCACTCCATTTCTATACCATAAAACTGTGCTATAAAAAGGCTGGCAAACGTCATGTACATCATACTGCCATCAAGGTTAAACGAGTAACCCAACGGTAACGTGAACGATACTATTTTTGGGTCGCACCCAAAGCGCTCCAGCTCCTCTGTAAGCTTAGGGAAAACGGCCTCGCTACTGGTAGTGCTAAAGGCAATAAACAATGGGCTTGCAAGGCGCTTAAGCAGGGTAAACAACCTTTTACCTAATATTATATAGCCTGCAATTAAAAGTATAACCCACAATAAGGCTATGCCCAGTGCAAAATCGAGCAGGTAAATTATATACACCTCTACAAGATCTAACCCATATAATGCAAAAGCTGCAGCAATAGAGCCAAAAATACCCAGCGGTGCTACCCACATAATATAGCCCACCATTTTTAAAATGGCGTGGGCAATAGTATCGAGTACTTTAATAACCGGCTTGCCTATCTCGCCTATTGCAGCTAAAGCTATGCCAAAGAATATAGAGAACACCACTATTTGCAGCATCTCGTTTTTAGCTAACGCTTCAAAAAGGCTTTCAGGTATAATGTGGGCCACAAAATTATCCATTGTGAAAGATTTTGTACCCGTGGCAAACTCATCTGCCTTTGCGGTTTCTACAAAACCGCGGATGCTTTGCGGCACGTGTTTGCCCGGCTGTAGCCAGTTAACCAGCGCCATGCCCAATAGTAATGATATTAAAGATGCTGTAATAAACCACGCCATGGCTTTGCCACCCACGCGACCCACCATTTTCATATCGCCCATTTTTGCAATACCGGCCACAAGGGTGGTAAGCACAAGCGGTGCGATAATCATTTTTACAAGCCTTATAAATATTGTGCCCAGCAGTTTTATGTTTTTAGCAAAACCTGCGGCATCATCTTTAGGGAACCTGTAGTATACAAAAAGCCCCAGGCATACCCCCAGGAATAAACCCGCAAGTATGGTAAGGAATAATTTTGTGTTGCTTTTCAAAAGTGCCTGTTTTTAAGTGCGGCAAATTACTCATATTTTTTCAAACACAGGGTTTTTTAGCCCATTTACTATCCGGATTTTTTAATTTTACCAAACAGTAACCCTAAATTAAAGCCGCGTAGAAAAGGACAGAAAATTTTTATGTTTCGGCGCAAAACGCCATCTTCCTTAAAATGATTACTTTTAGGGCTTCTTAAAACACTTCATATAATGAAACGTATCATAATTTTAATTGTAAGCACGATGGGATTAACAGCGGCTGCACAAAAAACAATGACTCCGGAAATGCTATGGACCCTGGGCCGCGTGAGCACCCTGGGCATATCTAAAGACGGAAAAGCTATTATTTATAAAGTATCTACGCCTAATATGGCCGAAAACAAGTCGGCTTCAAAATTTTATACCATTCCTGTAGGTGGTGGTACGGCTACCGAAGTAACCGATTATAAAGACCTGCTTACCGATAAGTATATTTCGCCCGATGGTACCTTATACCTTACCAGCAAAGAAATAAAGATTGACAAGGTAAACGGCGCCGATTTTTACCCCGAGCTTGATAAAAGCACCGTGCAGGTATACAATGGCCTTGATTACCGCCACTGGGATACCTGGAACGATGGCACGCACAACCATGTGGGCTTTACCCCTGCTGCCGATAAAGAAAAGTTTACCGATATTATGCCCGGCGAAGCTTTTGATTCGCCACAAAAACCTTTTGGCGGCGAAGAAGACTATACCTGGAGCCCCGATGGCAAGAGCATAATATATGTATCTAAAAAGAAGGCAGGTACTGAATATGCCACCAGTACCAATACCGATTTGTACCAGTTTGACCTGGCAACCAAAAAAACGGTTAACCTTACACCAAACAACCCCGGTTATGATACGGCCCCGGCGTATTCGCCGCAGGGCAACCTTACCTGGCTGCAAATGAAGCGCGACGGTTATGAGGCCGATAAGAACGATATTATTGTACGCCACAAAGGCATTGACATTAACCTTACTGCCGGATGGGATGGCACCGTAGATGCCTTTACCTGGGCTGCCGATGGAAAAAAAGTATACTTTTTAGCCCCTATAGACGGCACCAAGCAATTGTTTGAGGTTAACTTTCCGGGGATGACAAAAATTGCCATTACTGTGACCCAAGTTACTAAAGGCGATTTTGACGTAAATACCCTTGTTGGCTTTAGCGGCAATGGTGTTATTTTAGAGCGCGCCGATATAAACCACGCTACAGAGATTTTTAGTTATGACCTTAAAAAGAAAACGTGGAAACAACTTACCACCGTTAACGATGCCGTGTTTAAAAACATTGCACTAAGCAAAACAGAACGCCGCTACGTTACCACTACCGATGGCAAAAAGATGCTGGTATGGGTAGTGCTTCCGCCAAATTTTGACCCCGCTAAAAAATATCCTACCTTATTATATTGCCAGGGCGGGCCGCAAAGCGCGCTAACGCAGTTTTACAGCTTCCGTTGGAATTTTCAGGTAATGGCAGCGCAGGGTTATATTGTGGTAGCACCTAACCGCCGCGGCATGCCCGGCCATGGTGTAGAGTGGAACGAAGCCATTAGCAAAGACTGGGGCGGCCAGCCCATGGACGATTACTTGAGCGCTATAAAGAACCGTATGTAGATAAAAAAAGACTGGGCGCCATAGGTGCCAGTTACGGTGGCTACTCTGTATTTTACCTGGCCGGTATACACAACGGCAGGTTTAAAACCTTTATAAGCCACTGCGGCGTGTTTAACCTGCAAAGCATGTATGGCACAACCGAAGAAGTGTTTTTTAACAACTGGGATGCCGGTGGTGCTTACTGGGAAAAAAATAACGAAGCAGCACAAAAATCATACAACAGCTTTAACCCTGTAAATATGGTAGAGCGCTGGGATACTCCTATTATGATAATACAGGGCGGCAAAGACTACCGTGTGCCTATAGGCCAGGGACAGGAAGCTTTTCAGGCGGCACAGCTAAGGGGCATACAAAGCCGCTTTGTATACTTTCCGGATGAGAACCACTGGGTGCTAAAACCACAAAATGCTATGGTGTGGCAACGCGAATTTTTTAAATGGCTGGAGGAAACATTGTAAGTTCGGCCTAGGATACAGTGTTTATGGTCACGGGTAGAAGTGTGAAACCCTCAACCCCCAACCCAATAAATTTACATGATTTTCACAAAAACATAACTATTTGTAAATTTTCTGTATTTTAGCGCTGTGATATACGCTAAACTAAACAACATTATTTATGTCTAATTTTTCATTGAAGCCTTTTCTCGCGGCTTCGCTGTTATTTGCAGGTTTACACGGCACTTATGCCCAGGATTACCTGGTAAACTCTCTAAACAAAAACCAAAGCGCTAACAGTAAAGATGCCTTTACTTTTACTGATGTTATAAACATTGAGAACACCCCGGTTAAAAACCAGGGCTCAAGCGGTACTTGCTGGAGTTATTCGGCAAACTCGTTCCTGGAGAGCGAAATGATAAGGATGGGCAAGCAGCCGGTAGAAATTTCGCAAATATATACCGCACGCAATGCTTATATAGAAAAAGGAAAGAACTACGTAAAAATGCACGGTGCCATTACCCTGGGCGATGGCGGCGCGCTGCACGATGTTATAAATATGTACCGCCAGTATGGTGCTATGCCACAGGCTGCTTATACCGGCCTTAACTATGGCACCACAAATAATAAGTTTGACGAGATGCAGGAAATGGCAAAAGGTGTGCTTGAAGCGGCTGTTAAAAATCCTAACGGGCAGCTATCGCCAAACTGGCTAAAAGCATATACTTCTATTATTGATACTTACCTTGGCGAAGTGCCACAAACTTTTGACTATAAAGGCAAAAAGTATACACCGCAATCTTTTGCTAAAGATGTGGTGGGTATAAACCCTGACGAGTATGTAGAAATATCATCGTTTAAAGATCACCCGTATTATTCTCAGTTTGTGCTTATGGTACCCGATAACTGGAGCCTTGATGTGGTGTATAATGTAAAGATGAACGACCTGACCGATATTATAGACAACGCCCTTAAAAACGGTTATACTGTGGGCTGGGCCGGAGACGTGAGCGAAAAAGGCTTTAGCTGGAAAAATGGCGTGGCTTATATTCCTGCAAAAAACTTTGCTGACATGACGCCACAGGAAAAAGAGGAAATTTTTAAAGGCCCTAAAGCCGAAATGGAAATTACCGAAGATATGCGCCTGGCTGCTTTTGATAACTACAACACTACCGATGACCACGGTATGCACATTGTGGGCCTTAGCAAAGACCAGAACGGTAAAGAATATTACATTGTTAAAAACTCATGGGGCGTTACTAACGACTATAAAGGATACCTTTATATGAGCAAAAATTTTGTAAAATACAAAACCACGGCTATACTACTTAACAAAGGCGGCATACCTAAAGACCTTGCCAAAAAAATGAGCGTTAAATAACATTAAAGCTTAAAACAGTAAATATCAAATCCCAAAGATACCTTTGGGATTTATTTTTTTATAGATTTGCCGCAACACACTTAAAATCACTTTATGAAAAAGAAAATCTCCTTACTACTGGGCCTTTTTAGCCTGGCTACCGCATTTGCCCAAACCGACGAACTTGTACCTGATGAAGCCGCGGGCGGAAAAGTAGAAAAATCATTATTTAATGTGCAAACCGGGGCCGTAGGCTTTTGGGTAAGCAATGAATTTGGGTTGTCTGACCGCTGGGCCCTGCGCACTGAAGCAGGCATGGACCTGTTTTATTATGACTCATTTTGGCTTGATGAAAGCGGCGTGGTACTGGCCCCCAGTATAAGCGTAGAGCCGCGCTGGTATTACAACATTGCCAAAAGAGAGCGTAAAGGCAAGCACACCGCTAACAACAGCGCTAACTTTGTAACCCTTGCAGTGGAGTTTTTTCCGGACTGGTTTTTAATAGGCAATGCGCCAAACTATGTGTATATACCTAACCAGATTAGCTTTATACCCAAGTGGGGCATGCGCCGCGCCATTGCAAAAAGTAACTTTAATTATGAGCTGGGTATAGGTATAGGCTACCTGAAATACCTTGATAAAAAAGATTACATAGGCAACTCCACCGGAGATGTGGGCGTAGACCTGCATATAAGGATAGGTTATACCTTTTAATATTCAATCCCGGTTTAGGCCGGGATTGAATATTACGGCTGTTAGCCTTCAGCTTCAATAGCAACCAAAAAGTCTTTCGTTTGCAGGAGCATCTTATATTTTACACCTACAAGGTTTTTAAAACCTTGCAGGAGGTTAGCTGTTATCAACTTTAAAACAACCAGAACCTCCTAACTTTAAACAAAACTAATCCTTCCCTCCCAGCTTAACTTTAACCTTGCCATCTTTGTCGTCTTCGGCGGTAAGGTGCACTACAATGCCACGGTTACGTCGTTTTTCAAGTTCCTTTTTATCGGTAATATCCTTATCTTTTTTAGGATTGCGCAGCGGCACATCTACATAAATCTGGGTGCCTTTGCCAAACGAGTACACCCCTTCTACATCCATATTAAGCACACTGCTGTTTATCTTCATGGGTTGTATGTTTACCTTTTCGCCCTTTACATCAAGTGTGCCCTTCAGGTCATAGAACTCAATGTTTTTCATATCCCTGAATGGAAACGCAAACTTGCCCACATCGTGCACCGGTCCAAAATCTATAAGCCTGCCTTTTTTAAGGTTAAAGCTCACTGTGCCATCCATAGATTTTGGCACCAGCTTGCCGCTGTCATTTATCCGGCCCGTTACATTAGCACGCGACGAAAAATACCCTTTAAGGTTTTGTGAGGTAAGGCTTTCCATACCAAAATTATCAAACGCCTTAAAAAACTCGCTTACGTTTACATTGTTTATAGCTGCATCAAGGCGGTAGGTATTAACTGTGCCCTGCACCATACTGCCGTTAATAAGCAACGAGCCGCCGGCATGGTTAAGCCCCAGATTTTTAAGCAATACACTGTTGTTTTGCAATACAATAATGGCACGGGCATTGGTAGCATAAAAATTATTATAATACAATTTATCTACCTTCATCTTCATGTCTACATTGGCTTTTTCAAACAACTGGTCAAGGTCGTCGCTCACGTTACCTTTGTTGCCCTTTTTAAGTTTAGACTGCGCTTTTTTACGGCTGCCCAAAAAGGCCATAAACTCACCCATGTGCAGCTGCGGGCTATACATGTTCCACTCCAGCACCACCTTATCCGGGTCTGTATAATACAGGTTAAGAAAGTTTTTAATACTGCCCTCCATATTAATTGTGCTTTTGCCGGTTTTTAGCACCACTTTGCTGATAAACAAATCGTCTTTAGTAAAATTAAGCGCTACCGATACATCTTTAAATTCCAGCTTGCGGGGCACATAGGCCACGGTAGCATTTTTAACATCAATAACCCCGTTAACCAATGGCTTGGTAAGTTTGTAGTTTACAATATCGGCTCTAAAGTTAACCTTAACAGCGGCTGTGCCTTTGCTAAATTTTACCAGGTCGTCATCAATAAGGCCACGCAGTTTTTCTATAGGGAATGACGACGAAAAATCGCCTACGGCCATAGGCTTTTCGAGATTAAGGATAAACACCTTTTTCATTAGGAACGGAATCTGGGCATAAGCTCCCGTAAAATTGTACAGCCGTATGGCCGAATTGGCATCGGTAATGCCTTTGCCCTTAGCATGCTCGTTAGTAAACACGCCGGTAAAGTTGCAATTTTCAACCGGCCCACCAGGAGTATCGAGCAAATTGTCTTTAATCCTGGCGGTAACCACTATTAATGGGTCGCCGCCGCTATTAAAGTCGCCATCGAGTTTGCAGGTAACGGCAATGGGCTTAACCAGGTTAAACATCATCAGCTTTTCGGTAATATTGTTAGAGAGCAGGTAGGCGGCATTTTTCCATAAAATGCTTTCATTTTCAATATTTATCATAAACTTAGAGTTGGCCCCCATGCCCAGGCGTGCGCCTATTGTAAAGCGTTCGCCGCCTATATCAAGCCTTTCAGGGGCAAAATCAAGGAAACCGTCGTCTTCGTTATAGGTTATATCAAAATTACCATCGAGGGTTTTATCTTTAATAAAGCTCCCCCTTTGTGTATTAAATGCCATGCTTTGTGCCACTGCATCAAGGCTTATACCCGCCTTAAAACCATTGCTTGTATAATTAAGCTTTGCCAGTAGGTTATTAATGTTAAATTTATAGAGCTTGTTGTTTTTACGGTTATCGGCAGTAAGGCTTACATTTTCAAGCTCCAGTTTTCGCAGTTCGGGCAGGCTGCCGCCCGATGATTTGCCCCCAGTTGTTTTGGGTTTCTTTTTAAACACATCGGCATTGCTGTAGCCTAATGTATCTATATAGATATCTATGGCGGCATTATTAATGGTGATTTTTTTAATTTGCACCGCACCCCTAAAAAGGGCAAAGGTATTAAGGGCTACCTCGGCATGGGCTGCCGTAAGAAAAGTACGCTTGTGGGTAGTGTACAGGCTATCGCGCAGCACAACATTTTGCAGGCGTAATGATATGTTAGGAAACCCCTGCAAAAAGGTGGTTTCCATATCGCCTATTTTCAGGGTGCCGGTAATGCCATCGTTAAGCTGCCCGGTAACCGATGCCAGCACTTCTTTTTTATGGGTGTTGATGTACCAAGCCAGGCCCACATATGCCATTATCAACAGCAAAAACAAAGCTAAAAGTATGCGCGCAATAATGCGGCCCCACCGGGGCAAAGCAACCTGCCAGTAATTTTTTGCGGTAGCATATTGTTTTTTCATAGGTATAGTATAGGTGTGATAGGTGGAAACCACTAAAATTACGTATCGGTTAGCCAAACATAGTATAATGTTTGTTAAAAATTCAGGGGACAATAAGGGGACAAAGGCGTTACGCAAACGATTTCATAAATATTTTGGCTCAAAATAGTATAGACAAAACATAGACACGGCCATTTAAAAAATCTTTTTTTAGATAAAACCAGTACTTTAGCGGCACCCAATAAACCGCTTAAAAGCACACTATTTACTCATGTTTTATAAGTTACTACTTACAAAACAAGCCAAAACAAATGTCAGAAATTTTACACAAGCTAAATTTTAGGTACGAGGTACTTAAAAGAATGGCTACGATTGCCCCGCGTAAGAGCAAAAAAATTAAAATGCTGTACATTGAATATGTAAATGCAGCCGATACAGGCAGCCAGATTTTAATAAAATACCGCTTTAGAAATGCATTATGGTATACTATAAATGATATAAGTACCATAAATACACGTGCGCTTATACCTAGAGATGATGAACAAAAAGAGTTAAACCTTACGGTTCATGGCTTTTTCAGGAAGAATATTTATACATTGCTATTAAAACCAGAATACATTCATGTAATAAAAATCATGCAACTGTAGTTATATATTATAGTAACAACCCCGGCGGTAAAACCTTACCGGCAACGTCGAACCCTGCCGAGCCAATGCGGCGATTATTGTTTATTTTTTGCAAGAAAATAAAATGCAAATCCAAAACCTGTATTTTTTAGCCATAATACCGCATAGCAAAGTTGTCGGGGAAGTTACTTCTTATAAAGAGCATATAGCACAGCGTTACAATAGCCATAGGGCTTTGCGGGTTATGCCGCACATTACGCTTAAGGCTCCTTTTTTAGCCGATGCCGCACAACATAACTCCCTTTGCACCTGGTTTAGTCAAATAGCTAGTACCACGCCTGCGTTTACACAACACATAGATGGCTTTGGGGCATTTAATAACCCAAAGAAGCCCGTGCTGTATATTCGCCCGGTTGTTAACCCTGAGCTTTTAGCCTTACAGCAAAACATTATAAATAGTTATACGGCGGCGTTTCCTCAAACCGTACTCTCATTTTCTGATGAACGGTTTTCGCCGCACATAACTATTGGCTATCGCGACCTGCTGCCCGAAATGTTTGCCGAAGCATGGAACGAATTTAAAGGCAAAGAATACAAAACCGAATTTGAGGTACAATCATTTTATCTTTTGCAGCACGATGGCAAAAAATGGAATGTAATTGCCGAGAAATTCCTGTAATAAAAAACGACCCCCTAAAGAGGCCGTTTTATAGTTGATTATGAAGTCCGAAAGTGAAATATTAAGCCCCTTTTTTACACAAACATACCTCCTGAAACTTCAATGCGTTGTGCCGTTATCCATCGGGCATCATCGGTACATAAAAAGGCTACTACCCCACCTATATCATCCGGAAGGCCCACACGGCCCAATGCCGTTTGAGAGGCTATACCCTTATTAACCTGCTCGTTATCGCGCACTACGCCGCCGCCAAAATCGGTTTCTATAGCGCCCGGAGCCACAATATTAGAACGTATACCTTTGGCACCAAGCTCTTTAGCCTGATAGCGGGTTAGTACTTCCATACCACCCTTCATGGCAGCATAAGCGGCATAGCCGGGTGTTGCAAAACGCGCTAACCCACTGGAAATGTTAACAATACCACCGCCATTATTTATAACCAGCAAGGCTTTTTGTGTAAGGAAAAACGGCGCTTTAAAATGTATATCTACCAGTGTATCAAACTGTCCTACGGTAGTTTCTTCAAAAGATGCATGTACCCCAATGCCCGCATTGTTTATAAGGTAGTCTATTTTTTGGGCGCCAAAGGTGGCTGCAAGCACTTTGCTAACCTCGGCATAAAAGGCATCAAACCCTGCGGCATCAGCCACATTTAGCTGCAACGCTACAGCTTTTTGCCCAAGTGACTCAATTTCAGACACTACGGCTTCGGCTTCGGCCTTCTGGCTGTTGTAGGTTATAATTACATCAAGGCCTTTAGCCGCTATTGCCAAAGCCATGTTTTTGCCCAGCCCACGGCTACCACCGGTTACCAGGGCTATTTTATGTACTGTCATATTGTATTAATTTATAATGATTTACAGTACAAAATTACGCCAGCCTGCCGCCTCAAAAATGGTGTACTCTTCAGTATTTGCATTGGCGCTGCATTACCCTTGTGTTAAATCTATCACAAAGCGCTAATGCTTGAAA
>JAZKDS010000401.1:5133-23955 GCA_040387455.1 Bacteroidota bacterium | reverse complement strand
TGTTTACGTTTTGTGCAAATGCAGGGTCACCGGCCTGTGGTACATTGGTAAACACCTCATCAAAAAGGCCTACTTTATGGAACGTTACACCCGCTTTTAAACCAAGGGCAAGCCTGTGCTCGCCACCTAATTTAAGCGTGTAGCTAAAGTCGGCGTATAGATTGGTCTCTTTTACAGGACCTATCTCATCTACTATGGCCGATAGGCCTAAACCTACGTTTTTGCCTACTGGGCTGTGCCCGCTAAAGGTGCCTGTGCTGGGTGCATCTTCTATATCTACCCACTGCTTTCTATACAGCAAACCAAAAGATAAATTCTCTTTGGAGCCCGCATAGGCTGGGTTAATTACATTCATGTTGTACATGTACTGCGTGTAGTGCGGGTCTTGCTGGGCATTAGCATCCCATAAGCCGGCTAACGCAATTACTGCTGCCAGGTATAATTTCTTCATGTGTGTTTTTTCTTAAATATTTAAAAAAATGAAAAAAGATACACTTTCCCCATCTAAAGACAGGGAAAGTGATCTTAATTTTATTTTAGTTCTCAAAGTTTACATAAACCCATCCGGTTAACGTTTCGCCATTAGTACGTTCTACCATGTAGAAGTATGTACCCGATGGCAATTCATGGCCGTTGCTGGCAAGACCTGCAAACTGGTTGGTGTAGTTTCCGCTAAAGCTGTAAACTTCTTTACCGTAACGGTTAAATACACTTAGTTTTTTAACGTCTAGCGTTGTAAGGTCAAATGAATCGTTTTTACCGTCACCATTAGGAGATATACCCCTTGGTAAAGAACACATTATAGAAATCACATCCAATTCTCCATATATAGGACAATCAACTTCGCCTACCGGTGTAACCTCTACATGGTACACACCTTCGCCAAGAGCCGGCTGGCCGTTTTCGCCGCTTAGTATAAGTGTAGGGTTTGTACCTACAACTGCTCCGGCTGCGTTAGTCCAGGAATACGTTACAAAGTCTTCGTTATAAATTTCGTCAAGGAAATCTACACCAAGCTCATACTGGTTATCATCATTACACATTTCTGTTACAAGTATTTCCGGTGTAGGTATAATTACAACATCAAAGCTGCTTTCTGCACTACAATCAGCATTACCTGCTGCTACAGCATATACATAAATAGTTTGGTCATCTATAATAGCTGCACCCACTGCAAGCTGCTGGCCTGTTCCGCCAGGACCTGTGTAGTAAGCATTTCCTGCTGGCAGGGCTTCAAGATTATAAATATCACATACGGCTACATTAGCAAAGTCTGCCACTACCGGAGTAGGTGTAACGGTTACTGTAAATGTTGCTGTGTCAGAACAGTCTCCGCTAACGGCATTAACTGTTATGGTTGCAGTAGTTTCTATTTCTGTGCCTACAGGTATTGCTACACCGTCTGCATCAAAATAAGCACCTACAGTAAGTGCAGGTAGCGTATAGCTATCACAAGCGGTAACATTTGCAACTTCTGCATCAACAATTACAGGGCTTGCAACAATAGTAACCGTAAATACGCTTTCTGCTGTACAGCTTGGCGTAGTGCCGCTTTGAGCAAGAACGTATACGTTTTGAGTTTCAGATAAAATATCTCCTGCAAATAGCTCAGTACCACCACCATTAGTTTGTGTAAAGTAAGAGTTACCGGCAGTTAAAGCTTCAAGCGTATAGCTGTCGCAAGATGTTACATCATCAACTTCCTGCGCAACAGGTGTTGGTGTTACACTTACCGTTACAGTACCTGTAGCTGTACAACCAGAGTTGTTAATAGTTACTACATATATACCGGCTTCGGTTACTGTTACAGAACCTGTTGTACCTGCAAAAGGTGCATCATTTTTAGTCCATGTATAAGTAACATCGGCTGGGTTATAGTTACCCGGAGTTACAGTTATAGTTCCAGATGTGCCTTCGCAGATAGAGAAGTCATCCGTAATAGTAAACTGAGGTGTAAGATCCTGAACAATAAGGTCAAAAGATTTAACACCAAAACACTCTGTAGGAATATTTTGAACCCTTACCCATATTGTTTGTTGATATTGGGTAGTGTTTGTATATGTAAGCGGAAGCGGAGTAGCAGTACCACTTAAAGCATCGGCCTGAGTTGCAAAGTACTGTACCGTATATTGTGCAGGAACAAGTGTACCCAATAATACAGGTGTATTAACCGCAAGGTTAAATTCTGCAAAACCGTCAGCATCACACACAGTAAGATCAAGAGGATCGCCTGTTATAACTTCTATAGCAGGGAAGTACTCAATAACTGTTTCACCTTCTACAGCACAGTCTGTATTTACAAACTCTGCATGTATAGTATAAGTACCAGGGCCGGTTACAGTAAAGGTAAGGCCGTTTTCGCCTTCCTGTAGCTCACCGTCTTTAAACCAGGTAATATCATAATCATCAAGGTCAATGTTAGAAGCTGTAAGCACTACCTCTTCACCATCACACGCAGCATTTCCATCTGCAATAAGCATTGGTAAACCAAGGTCTACATCGCCTATGCTAAAGCTGCCACCTTCAATAAATACGGCCGAGTTAACAGATGCATCATTGTAGTCAGCAATTACCAGTTTAATGTGGTAAACCTGGCCTGGAGTAACTTCGCCCACTGCCTGCATAACTACAGTTTGACCGTTGTATCCAATAGATGAAGCCGCAGGGTTTGAAGGGTTATACTGGTCAAAATATTCAACATTTTGAGAATCACAGTTAGCATTATAAGCAGAATCCCTAATGTTAACAACCGATACCGGAATATTTGTTTCTGGTATAACGGCAAGGTTTGCATAAGTTCCCGGAGCCATATCGCCACCAGAAAGGATGAATGCAAATGCATCTGAGAAGTTACACTGGAACGTACCATACTCGCTTGATGCAAATAAGAAATCAAAGCTTATAGAGTTAGTTAGCGGCACAAAGTCAAACTCAAGTACCGTAGCATTATAAAGTGTACCATTGTTACCATTATCTGCAAGGATGGTGCTTAGGTCAGCATCTCCACCCCATGTGTAGCTATCAAAGGTAGCTGTACCCGGCCATGGGCCCGGAGCCTCAGTTATACCGCCTGTAGAAAGTATTACACCATCTTCAAACGGGAAGCTTGAACCATTTTGTGTAAAGTAGCCAATACTGGTTGATGAAGCAAAATTGGCGCCAGATGATGATGTGATGTTTGATACAATTGCACATTCAGAGTCAATAAGAACGTCTGTTACAAGTTCTTCAACAGTATATTCTGTAGCACTTACAGCAATAGGAGGCTCTGGTGTAGCCACACAAACTTCAAAGCTTGTAAGGCCACCATAAAGGTATGTAGTATATACTTGTATATAATATGTACCGCCTATTGTAAGGTCACTAAGTGTAGTATAAGAATTGTAACCACAGTAAACTTCTGTAAGTTCGCCACAGTCTCCTTCATATACTGCAAAGTTATAATAAGCACCTTCTTGTTCGCCTATGTTAATTGTTTGTGTTGTAGATGTAGGTTCAAAACTAAACCAAACATCATACTCAGGAGCCATCCAAGAACAAGTTGACTGTACGCCAGATCCGGTAGCACCTGTAACAGTTCCCATTACACTCTCTAAGCACTGCCCGTCAGGGTTTACAGGTACGTTAACAGCACCATCACACTCGTCGTTAGCAATTGCTGTAGTAAAGGTTGCCGGTCCGCTCCATGTGCTGTTACCGTCTTCTCCACCACAAATTGCCCTAACGTATACTGAGTAGGTAGTACCAGGCGTTAGCCCATCTAAAACAAGTGGGGTTGCTGTAACCACATTTGCAGGGTCTACGGCTGCACCTTCTGCAGGAGCTGCACTACCGTAAGGCAATACAATAACTTCCCAAGATGTAGCAGCACCCATTTCTGTCCATTCAAAATCAGCACTTGTAAGCTGTAAATCGCTTACTACAAGTTGTTGTGGTTTAGGGCATGCAGGAGGTGTACAGTTACCTGTACCTGTATAAAGTGTAGTACCTAAAGTACCCTCGCCTGGTAATTTTGTATATACATCCTCAGCAAAAGGTGTAAGTATAATAATACCCATTGAACCCGGGCTCCAGCCTCCTGAAGTCCACACAAGCTCAAACTCTTCACCAGGACACATGCCTACTTCTACATCCATTACTTGGCCAGATGTAAAATCAGCACCTAATACCGCTACAGGAACGCCTGCCTGGTACACGATCATTTCGCCACCGCCAGACCAGCCGTCGCCCCATGTATCTGCATCAGTAAGCCTAAAGATATAGGTACACTGATTTTCTTCCTCACACACCGCAGTATGGAAAGGTTGAACTACAGACCATTCGCTTGAGCCTTCCTCACAAACTAACCTTACATAAAAGTCATAGTTTGTAGCCGTTGTAAGGCCTGTAACTGTTACAGGGTTAGTAGTAGCAGTACCTGTAGGGGTAGATGCTGCCGTAGGAGCAGTACCGCCTGCGGCTACCACAAAATATTCCCAGTTACCCGTTGCAGGGCCAGCCCAGCCTAACTGTGCTGTTGTAGTAGTATAATCGCCTGCATAAAGTTCTTCCGGCGCAAGACACGCTGGGGTATCACAATCCGCAGTAGATGTAAACAGTACAGTACCCGGAGTACCTTCAAAAGGAAGCATCTCAAATAAAGACTGGTCAAAACCGTTTATAATTTCTAAACCTACCTGGCTTGATGAAGTACCTGCATTTGCCCAGAATACCTGAAAAGGCGTTTCTGTACATAATGGTACTGTAACCGTTTGCGTTTGGCCGGTTGTAAACGTAGAACCAATGGTTGCTACCGTTGTACCGTTTTGAGAAATTACCATAGTAGCACCTGCATAACCTACCCACCATGAGCTTGTCATGATAAAAGTATAATCACACTGGTCAACTGCCTCACACACCTGGGTGCTGAATGAATAAGGGCCCGCCCATTCGCTCGTGCCGTTATCGCACACCATCTGTACATAAAACTGATAGTTAGTACCTATAGTAAGGCCGGTAACGTTTGTTGGGTTAGTAGTAGTGTTTATACCTGCACCTGCTCCGGGGGCAGCACCACCCTGTGGTACAATATAATAGTTCCAGTTACCAGTAGCCTGGCCAGCCCAGCCAATGCTGGCTGAAGTAGTTGTAGTAGTTGGTACAGTAAGATTTGTAGGAGCAAGACACATAATGTTGTCGCAATCTACATTACCGGTATACAGCACACTGTTTTGCAAACCCGTGCCAGAAGGCTTGGTATAAAACGTTTGTGAAAAATTGTTTTGTAATGAAACACCCACCTCTGTAGCGTAGCTACCACCGGCATTCCAGTAAAGCTGAACAGGGGTATCATCACACACAGGAACCGTTACAGACTGCGGGCCAGAACCCGAAGCAAGTGTTACAGTAGCAAGGTTAATACCGTTTTGAGAAAGCGTCATGGTATTACCATTCCAGCCATCGCCATATGAGTCGGTCATCACAATAGTATAAGTACATTGCTCTGCAACCTCACAAATCATTGTATTAAACACATAAGGACCTGCCCAGGCACTAAAAGTACCGTTACCACAGTTTGCCCTTACATAATATTCATAAGCTGTAGAAGACGTAAGTCCTGTAGCAGCCCAGTTAGTGTTAGTGTTAGCTGTTACACCAGAACCCGTAGGGATACCGTCTATAACAGGCTGTACAACAACTTCCCATGATGTAGCACCACTTGGGTTAGTCCAGCTAAGGTTAGCCGATGTCATACCAATGCTGGTTGTAAGCAAACCTACAGGAGGCGCACAGTTTACCTGCTGCACCGTAAGTGTATAACCTACTGTTTGCGGAGAAGCATAAGTAGATATTACAATATAATACGTAACACCCGCCGTAACCGAAAGTGTAGGTATAGAAAGCGGTGTAGTTTCAAAGTTATTATAATCTCCACCTATACAGCTTACACCTATGTTAGCACAGCTGTTGTAAACAAACATACCGGCATAGTTATCTGTAAGGCCGGTAAGGTCTATACTTACAACACCTGTTTGTGTAGCAGCATAAGAGTATACTACATCATTACCATTTAAATAGCCATAGTTAACACCACAACCTGTTGCACCCGGGCTACCATCATAGTTATTATCACCATAGTTAGCTGTGGTATCTGTAGTAGAGTAAGGCAAAGCACCAATAACTATAGGAGCAGTACAGCTTTCGCCAAGTGCTACAGTACTAAAGTTAAACGGCCCTACCCAGTTACTATAGTTGCCATTACCACAGTTAGCCCTTACATAATACTTATAATCTGTATTTTGTGTAAGGCCGGTGGCATTGTAAGTAGCTGTAGTAGAAGTTGCGGTTGGCGTGCCCGTTGGCGAGCCTGTAACAATTTCAAGATCAAATAATGTTGCATTGCCCGGATTAGTCCAGCTAAGTGTAGCTGTAGTAAGTCCCTGGCTGCTGGCAGTAAGCGCTGTTGGATCAAGACACTGAGACACAACGTTTACATCATCAATCGCCCAACGGTCGCCCGCATCGGTATCCATTACAAATGCAATGTAAACCGTTTGGCCTGCAAATGCAGATAGCGATACAATTTTCTCTACCCAGTCATTTTGCACAGGGTTAATAGTAAGCTCTGTCCACTGCACTACCGTATTGGTAAAGTTAGCCGTGTTAGTTTGCTCAGCAACAGTTCCGGCAGTAGTAACTGTAGAAACCATGATTTTGTAAGTACTTCCCTGGTCGTTGTTTACAAACAGGTGCGACCAAAAGCGTATTTGGCCGTTTGTAGGAACAAGTGTAGCAGGAGTAATTAGCCAGTCAGTAGCAAACGTACCTCCGGCAACATTTTCGCTGTTCATGTAAGCACCATGCGTGCCCGTATGGGCTGGCTGCTGTGTAGTACCATTGCCCTGGATCCAGGTGTTAATGGGCCCTGTCTGGTTGACAATAGCCCAACCGGCAGGCCCTCCGGCACCAGAACCCGTTTGGGTGGTCCATGTGCCCTCAAACCCCTCCGGATACTGCGCATAGCTGCAGAAGGAGATCAAGGTCATGAAAAACAATAGGGTAATTTTTTTCATAGATTTATATTTAGTAGTTTATTAAGTTCTCGAAAATAAGTAAAAAAACTTAACGCAAGGCACCTCTTGTTAAAGATAATGTAACTTTTATTTAAAAAAAACAAAATTTATTTCATTTGTTATGAATATAAAAACACACTATCTATTTTTAAAACTATATCACTCCCAATATTGCAAACACTTTGTATCGGCAGTATTACTATCTTTGCAAAACTAATTTTTGCCATGACTAAAAAGATATATTTTGCCTCAGACCAGCACTTTGGAGCGCCAACCGCCGAAAAAAGCTTTCCGCGTGAACAAAAGTTTGTGAAATGGCTTGATGAAATTAAGCAGGATGCCGAAGTTTTGTTCCTGCTGGGCGACTTGTTCGACTTTTGGTTTGAATATAAAACTGTAGTACCAAAAGGCTTTGTGCGTGTACTGGGCAAACTGGCCGAACTGCGCGACAGCGGTATTACCATATACTTTTTTACCGGCAACCACGATTTGTGGATGCACGACTACTTTGAGACAGAACTAAACATACCCGTATACCACAAACCTCAGCAGTTTGTGTTTAATAACAAAAAGTTTTTTATAGGCCATGGCGATGGCCTGGGCCCCGGCGATAAAGGCTACAAGCGCATGAAAAAGGTGTTTACAAACCCGTTTTCCAAATGGCTGTTCCGCTGGCTACACCCTGATTTAGGCGTGCGCCTGGCACAGTACCTTTCGGTTAAAAATAAGCTTATTAGCGGAGATAGTGATGTTACATTTTTAGGAGAAGATAAAGAGTGGCTGGTGCTGTACAGCAAGCGTAAGCTGGAAACCGCACATTATGACTACTTTATATTTGGCCACCGCCACCTCCCCATGATTATTAAGGTAGGCGATGCTTCAGAATACATCAATCTGGGCGACTGGATAGGCTATTTTACCTATGGCGTTTTTGATGGGCAAACCTTTGAACTTAAAGAATATAAAGGCTAATTCATACACAAATCGTCGAGGTAGTCAAACAGTTGCGCATGAAACAGCGCCCCCTCAACAAGGTCTTTTATTTGCGTTAGCTCACTACGGGTAACCGCCATATCTACCTGGTTTAAAGGGGTTTTTAGCAAAAACTTATGGCAACTGCCCCTGTTGCAGCATCCTGCGCACCCTATTTCGGCAAAGGCATCATCTACAAGCAGGGCAAACTGCTGCACCTCGGCACCAGACAAATAGAATCCGGTTTCTTTAAATACCAGCTGCACTTTGTCTTTAAGTATTATGCCGTTTTTTTTCCAGAAAAACGCCACCCCAAAATCATTAAAATACAACTGCTCTACTTGTTTCATGCTAAAATTCATTTCCACAAAAATAAGAATTATTTAAAATCATTCTAAATAAATTTAGTTTAATTTTTCACTTTCGGAAATTGGAATCGTTTAAAAAGGTACAACCGGTACTATAACAACATGGTATTGCATTTTTCAAACTAAATAATACCCCTCTCGAAGGCCAGCTTAATTAATTCAGCCGATGTTTTTACATGAAGTTTATGCATAATATTGCGACGGTGTGTTTTTACGGTGTGCTCACTTATAAAAAGGGCTGTAGATATGGCCCTGGTGTTGTTGCCGTCTGCAAGGCATTTAATAATCTCTTTTTCCCGAGAAGAAAGCTCCTCAACATTAGTGGTGTTTTTACCCCTGAAGTAGTTAAAAACCTGGTCGTTTATTTTAGGGTGAAAGTAATTTTTGCGTTGGCTGGTAGTAATAATAGCCTGCAGCAACTCTGCCTTACTGGCATCTTTAAGTATGTAGCCCTGCGCACCTTTTTCGAGCGCGCCCTTAATAAGTTTGATGGACTGGTGCATGGTTAGCATTAGTATGGGCTTATCATACCCTTTACTGGTAAGCAGCTCCATACTGGCTATGCCGTTTATTACCGGCATGTCTATATCCATTAATATAAGGTCTATTTCGGTAATGTCGAGTATAGAGGGTATTGCGTTGCCGTTTTTAGTATGGGCCACAATGGCCACGCCGTCTTCGGGTTTGAACATAGCCCCTACCCCTTCGGCAAATAAATGATGGTCGTCTACTATCAGTACTTTTATCATAATGTATAAGTTAGGCCGTTGGGTTTATGGGTAAATCAATAATTACTGTGGTGCCGCTTGCCGGGTTACTGTCAAACTTAATGTCGCCATGGCGGTCGGCAACCATATCTTCAAGGCCCTTAAGGCCCATGCCCGCGTTGTTTTTCCTTTCCTGCTTAACATTAAAGCCCTTGCCGTTATCCTGCACTATAATATTTATAAGGCCCAGGTCATCAAAACAGGTAAGCAGTACAGATAGCTTTGTAGCGCCCGAATGCTTTAGTACATTGCTCAGCAGCTCCTGCACTATGCGATAAATAAACAGTTCGTTCTCGCTGCCTATCTGCTCAGAGCACATAGCCGCCGAAAACTCTACCTCAAGCTCATTAGACTGCTTTATGTGTGCCGTGAGCTCTTTTAAGGCGGGAACAAGGCCAAAATTACCCGATATGCCCATGTTTAACGCATGAGACAGGTTGCGCACATCGGCGCAGGCCTGGTCTACAAGCGTGGTTAGCGTGTGGTAGTTAAAAATGGCATGCTCATCTATAGCATTAAGATTTACCTTAATAGTAGCCATAAGGCTGCCAAAATGATTGTGCAGCTCCTGCGCTATGCGCTTGCGTTCTTTTTCCTGCCCCTGTATTATAGATTGCAGGGTCTTGGTTTCCTGCGCACTCAGCAGGGTCTTAATTTTTTCGCTGTGCTCTTTGCGCTCATTAGCCGCCAAAAGGCGCACATTTGTAAAACGCTGCCTAAAGTACAGCAACAGCAAAACACTTATTAAAAGCAACGAAACCGTAATGATAATATAAATTCTGTTCAATAGCTGGTGTTTTTCGAGCAGGGCAATTTCTTTTTCTTTCAGGTTTATTTCAAACTCTGTGCGCAAATTAGCTATCTGCTTGGTGTTCTCGGTATTTTCTATACTATCATGATATACAATATAGAGGCTCTTGTATATATAGGCCTTTTGGTAGTCTTTTTTAGCCTCATAAAGCTTAGAGAGCAGCAAAGAGGCATCTCTCATTTGCTCTTTAAGGTTAAGGCCTTTTGCCATATCGCGGGCCTTCAGGGTGTGCGCTATGGCCTTATCGGTCTCGCCCTGCTGGGCATAAAGGCTGCCCAGGTAATTGTGGTAATCGGCCATGCCAAAACGGTCGTCCAGGGGTTGCAGCATAGCAATAGCCCTTAAAAGGTCTTTTTCTACGGTGACATACCTGCCCTGTTTCCAGTATACAAGTGCCCTGTTGCCTATAGTATAAGCAATGCCTATGGTGAGGTTTAAGTTTATAAAGAGCGGCTCTGCCTCGTTATACATCTTCATGGCAGAGTCCAGCTCATTTAGCAGGTAATAGTTATATCCTGTATTTAGCAAGTTTGCGGCCAGCCTCTCGTTATTGCCGTGCACCCGCATAATGGCAATAGCCTTTTTGTTGTATACCAGCGCATTTTTATAATCTTTGTTTGCGGTATAAGTATTGGCAATTTCGCCATACGCTTCGGCCTCCAGCTCAAACAGCTTATTGGCGGCAGCCAGGGTAGCACTGGCAAACAGGTTTTTAAGCGCTATTTTTAAATCGCCCTTAAGCCGGTAGGCTACCCCTCTATAATGGTAGGCCTCAACCATGTAAGGCGGCTTTTTGTTTTTGGCAGCAAGTGCCAGGAGCCGGTTTGCATACAGCAGCACCTCATCGGGCGATGAAGAGTAGGTCGAAATTTTAGCCATTATGGCCATTTCAGAGGTTACCGGCAGGTTACCCCCGCCTAAAAGCGCCTTGAGGCTGTCTGCCTTATACTGATCCTGCCCTAACAAGGCATGGCTAAAGCACAACAGCAGGCAACACAAAAAAAACGGTATCCTTTTATTACTGTTCAAACAACTCACTAAATATCAGTTTTAAAACTATCGTTGTCTTACCCTCATTACAGGGTCTATGTTTATTGTTATAGATTTTGCCAATCCCCTGCGTGTATAATCAATTCTGGCAACAAGTTTAAACACAAGGTTACCATCTTTTTCTACACTTCCGGTATTAACATTAAAACTTAAAACGCCAGGCTCCCATTTACAATCCGGAATGTGAATACCGGCTGAGCTTTCAACATTAAACGCCGTAAAATAAACCTTGTCATAAGAAAATAGCTGTAAAGGCAAAATGGTAAAATAAACATCCTGCACAGAATCTACCGCAATAGCAAAATCGACAATAGGGCTGCCCAAAGCCATCGAGCCCTGATCATAAATTATAGTATGTTCAAGTACTGCATCTTCAAAATCTTTATCAGACATCCCGCTTTCATACAATGCAATAATGTTGTCAGTGTTTACCTGTATAAAAATGTGTTTTGGCTCTGGCGGTGTAATTGGTGTGGTTTTCATGGTGTGGTTTTTAAAGTCTATTAGTTTTAAATTTTACCAAATGTAATACCCATATACACCCGCTCTATACCCCAAAAGAGGTATTGTCAAATATACCTTTTAAATTGTATTTAAATTTTTAGGCATTAGTTATTTTAAGAGGCACTACCCCCTTTTTACCGCTTATAACCCTATTGGGGTATTATAAACAACCATCCTTTTAAGCTATATACCACAACTCTGTCTTTTGCAAATTTGTAATGTCTTGTAACAACAGATGCGCATCCAACTAAAAAAGACAGGGCGGAAATCCGAAAAGCCCCAATAGAGTAGGAACCAACAACCATAAATTTAAATAAAATGAGCCATAACGCAAGTCCTACAGTAACAACAAACATTAACATTTACTACAACTCAGTAAATAGCAACCTGAAAGCTTTAGGTTTAGAGCCCATCCCTTCAGAAGATTCGGTGCCCTTAATAACACAACAGGCGCTAAAACAGATGATGACTGCACTAACCGCCAAATTTGCAACCACATTTCCGGGCCAAACCCTGCCTCCCAGCAACCAGGATGGCGGCTACTGCGGCCCGCTAAGTGCCGTTCAGCCCGGTGTAGCCCCAAAATGTGCGGTAGACCAGATAACGCAGGATTTTAACAACTGGGGGCTATCTACAAGTGGTGTGCCAACAGCCATTGCCCAGCAAATTATAACCGAGATTATATCTCAGGGTGGCCAGCCGGGTTTTGCATCAGGAACAAAGCAGCTTACATCTGCCGAAAGCATGTACTGGATGTGCGGATATCTGAACATTAATATCACACAAACCGAAACAGGTATTTTATATGTTTTCGCCGCCACCGAAGGTATTAATATATAACAGCTGTACTTACAAAACTAAACCCGGCCTGCACCAAGTGCAGCGCCGGATTTTTATATTACAGTACCCCAATAATTAAGTACAATACCCCAAAGGAGGTAGCAGCAAAAACCATCCTTTAAGGCTATAAAACCACAGGATAAGTTTTGCAGTTTTGTAAGGTCTTCTACAATGCGCATCCAATTAAAAAAAGACAAGGGCGGAAATCCGAAAAGCCCAAACAGAGTAGGAAAAACAACCAATTAAACACATACAATTATGAAAATTCAGGTTAAGAGCAGTGGGCAATATTTAAACATTTTAAATGGCAGCCTCGAAATTGGCACAGTGGCATGCCAGGATAATGACTCTCATAAAGACAACTTTGTATGGGAGCTGACACCTTCAACAGTAGGCGGTTATTTTACGCTAAAGGTAAAAAGCAGCGGGCAGTATCTTAATATTCTAAAAGACAGCAAGGATCAGGCAGCACTGGCCTGCCAGGACGATGACCCTACAACAGACAACTATTTCTGGCAAGTTATTCCTGCCGGAGGCGAATATTTTAGACTACAGGTTAAAAGTAGCGGACAATATTTAAACATATTAAATGCAGACAAAGAACCCGCAGCCAGAGCCTGCCAGGGTAACAACCCAACAACAGATAATTACCTTTGGAAGTTTGTTTTATAACATAGTAGTACTATAATACAAGGAGGCAGCCAGAATTTTAGGCTGCCTTTTTTTATTTACTAACCAGGTTAAAACATACCCCAAAAGTGGTATTGGCAAAAACCATCCTTTTAGGCTATAAACCCATACGGTATGTTTTGCAGCTTTGTAATGTCTTGTACAATGCGCATCTAATTAAAAAGACAAGGGCGAAAACCGAAAAGCCCAAACAGAGTAGGTAGCCAATCAATTTAATTTTTATTATTATGGGATTTTTAGGAACAATACCAGCCGATAAGCTTGCCGCTTTATACGATACTACAAAAAGACAGCTTATCCTTTATGCCGAAGGCGTAGTACAGGGAGCAACCTATGGGTTTAACTTTCGCCAGGATACATGGTTCGGCGGCCTTAAGTTTACCCTGCAGGCCTGGACAGGCCCGCTTACCGGCAAAGACCAGCATTACACACACCAGCAGGCATTTAACATAAGCCTTCCGTCTCGTGTGTATCCATCAGGTAGCGTTACTATTGTAACGGCTAACCATCCGGAAGGGATTATAGTACCCATCAGGTTTACCGGCCTTCCTCCTCACAGCAATGGCTTAAAAGCAGCAACCGCCGCCGAGGCTAAAACCGCTAAAACCGATGCCGTAGCAAGCGCCACACCGGGCCATACTAACTTAAATGTGTTATATAAAACACAGTTTGAAATAAAAGCACAGGCGGCAGTGCCCACAGGCGGCAGTGTACACATTTCTTATGATACAAAACATGTACAGCTGGTAGGCTCTAAAGTACATGACAGAGAAATTGTATGGACGTTCTTTGCTGCCGAAATGGGCGATACCCAGGTAGTAGTTACCACATCTGGAGGTATAGCCACTTATATTATGGAGCAGGTATATGATGTTAAAATATTTGTACTGTAAGCCTATGGCTTAGCAGCTACATATAAACACTTTTATTAAAAAAGTACCTCACCAGGGCTGTCCATTTGTTGGGCAGCCTTTGTGTTTATATTATTCACAGCGAATATCGCGCAGCCTTAGCTGAAGGCTCGTTTGCCCGTTCCATTCGTTTTCGTCAATACTGTAAGCAGCATCAAAAGTTCCACCGTTGCAGGCCACCTCCATTTTAGATGCCAGGCCAAAGCCAATAGCGCCAAAACCCTGGCTGTCGCCCTGCTTTACAAAAAGCTTAAGATGTGTTTCGTCTGACCCGATAGCTTTACCGGAACCCGAATCTTTAATGCCACGGCTTACAAATACCGGTGTCATGTTACCTGGGCCAAAGGGTTCAAATTGTTTTAAGATGCGCATCAGTTTAGGGGTAATATCGGCAAACTCCATTTCGGCATCAATACTTATTTCCGGGATCAGTAAATCCGGATGAATGGTATCGGCCACTACCTGCTCAAACTTAGCCCTGAACAGCGGGTATTGTTCCTCCTTTAGCGTAAGCCCGGCCGCATACATATGCCCCCCAAACTGCTCTAAGTGTTCGGCACAGGCCTCAAGCGCGTTGTATACATCAAAATCTTTCACACTGCGCGCCGAAGCCGCCAGCTTATCGCCACTGCGGGTAAATACCAACGTGGGCCTGTAGTAGGTTTCTATCAACCGTGATGCCACAATACCTATTACGCCCTTATGCCAGTCTTCCCTAAATACCACTGTGGTAAACTTATCATGATCGCCATTATCATTAATCTGACGCAGAGCCTCCACGGTAATCAGTTTGTCCAGGTCTTTCCGGTCGGCATTGAGCTGCTCAATCTGGGCTGCAAAAAACTCGGCTTCGCCTAAGCTAAACTCGGTAAGCAGCTGCACCGCATAGTTGCCATGCTTAATGCGTCCGGCAGCATTAATGCGCGGTGCAATTACAAACACCACATCGGTTATGGTAAGGGTTTTCTTTTTTACATTTTGCACCAGCGCCTTTATGCCCGGCCTTGGGTTACTGTTAATTACTTCCAGTCCAAATTTTGCCAGCACACGGTTCTCGCCCGTTATGGGTACTATATCAGCCGCAATGGCCGTAGCAACTAAATCAAGATAACGAAGTAAATCTTGTATGCCCTGCCTCCTGTTGGCGGCCAGTGCCTGCACTAATTTAAAGCCCACCCCACAGCCGCAAAGCTCATCATACGGATAATTACAATCAGACCGCTTAGGGTCGAGCACCGCAACGGCATCGGGTAGTGTATCGCCCGGGCGGTGGTGGTCGCAAATTATAAAGTCGATGCCTTTACTGCTAGCATATGCCACCTTATCGATAGATTTGATACCGCAGTCGAGCGCAATAATCAGCGTGCAGCCGTTATCGTCAGCATAGTCAATGCCGGCATCACTAACGCCGTAGCCCTCTTTATATCGGTCCGGAATATACGTATCTACATTAGGGTAAAACGATTTAAGGTAGCTCGATACCAGCGACACCGCCGTGGTACCGTCTACATCATAATCGCCAAAAATCAGTATGTTTTCGTTATTTACAATGGCCTGCTCAATACGCTGCACAGCCTTATCCATATCCTTCATTAAATATGGGTCGTGCAAATCATCCAGGCTGGGCCTAAAGAACTGCCGCGCCTGCTCAAACGTTTCTATACCACGCTGCACCAGCAATGCCGCTATAGATGCCTCTATATTTAGGGCATCGGCCAGTTGTTGGGTGGTGTGTGGGTCGGGTTGGGGTTTGAGGTTCCAGCGCATTGAAGTGATTTAGTAAGATGCCGAAATTACTGCCAAAATATAATTTAAGCTATAATAGTGGTGAAATAATTTTGTAGCTTTATTTTAAGCATTTATACCTACAAGGTTTTAAAAACCTTGTAGGTATAATATTTATTAATATGGAATGGAAAGTTTTAAAAACAGAGGCGGATTATCAAAAGGCAGTGCTGCGTACAATTCAAATTTTTGACCCTACACCAGAAACGATGAGCTTGAAATATTATTAGTTTTGGTTAAAAATCATGAGGATAGCAGGTGACTATTCCTGCTATATGAGATTGCTTCAACAATAAAAAATTTACCCCTTCCGCGCAACAAACCGAACTACCGAACCCAAACCATTATGATATACACCTTCGCTGAGTTCGATTTCCATTTCGGTAAGTTCTAAAAAATCGTAATTGGCAAAATCCTGCTGTATCTCTTCTATCGAAAACAGGCTGCCAAGATCTTTTGGGCCGCCTACCTTTTCATCTTTAGCAAGGTATTCAAGGTGGTTTTTGCTGAAGGCTTCAAAAATTATAATGCCGCCCGGGCGCAGGTAGATATCCAGCATTTTATGGATGGACGATTTTACATCGGCCGGAAAATGCGCGTAAATAAGGGCAATGGCATCAAATTGATTAGGAGTATAGTCTAAATAGGCCAAATCGCCTACTTTATAATCAACAGCCACATTATGGCGGGCGGCAAGTTGCAGGGCTTTGTTCTTACCTTCGGCGCTTATGTCAAAAGCATGGGCATCCCAGCCCAGTGTTGCGGCAAAAACCGCATTTCGGCCTTCACCCTCCGCCGGAAACAGTATCGAACCCACCGGAAATTTTTCAAGCTGTGCTTTAAGATAATTGTTAGGCTGTTCGCCATAAGCAAATTCCTCATTACTGTAGCGGTCATCCCACCGTGTTGTCCAGGTATCTTTCATTTAGTTATCAGCCTTATTCTTATTAAGAAAATACGAAATCGCCTTTACTATCAGGTATAGTAAAAAAACAACTACACCTACACTTAAAGCAATTGCAATTATTGTCTTTACTATAAGTATCATCTTATATGTTATTTGAAATATTGAATTTGTAGAGACGGAGTGCTTGCATCTCCCGTACAACCAGATTACTTGTTTAGTTCTGCAATTATGAGATTGCCGCGCTCCGTTCCTCCGCTCGCAATGACAGCATGTGAAGAAAAAAATAAAAACCCCGTGTTAATCCTCTAAATCAGCATCATCGGTGTTCCTATCCCTCCCCTTCTTAACCTTCCCCTCCGGAACAAATCCCCCAACAATGGCAACAATCTCACCACGGGGTTCTTTTTTAGTGAAGTGCTCCAGCACCTCGGTAGCGCTACCACGCACGGTTTCTTCGTGCAGCTTGCTCAGCTCACGCGAAATGGATACTGGGCGGCTTTCGCCAAAGTACTGGGCGAATTCAGCCAGCGTTTTTACCAACTTGTGCGGCGAAACGTAAAAAATCATGGTCCGGGTTTCTTCAGCCAGGACTAAAAAGCGCGTTTGGCGGCCTTTTTTATCGGGTAAAAAGCCCTCAAACACAAACTTGTCATTCGGCAGGCCGCTGTTAACCAGTGCAGGCACAAAGGCCGTAGCACCAGGCAGGCATTCTACCGGGATGCCATGTTCTACACAGGCACGGGTTAGCAAAAAACCGGGGTCTGATATGGCAGGCGTACCGGCATCGCTTATCAGGGCAATGGTCTCGCCCATTTCCAGTCGCTTGATAATACCCTCCACCGTTTTATGCTCGTTGTGCATGTGGTGGCTGGTCATGTGCGTACCAATGTCAAAATGTTTGAGCAGCTTGGCGCTGGTGCGCGTATCTTCGGCCAGGATAAGGTTTACCTCTTTAAGCACCTTAATGGCACGAAAAGTCATATCTTCAAGATTACCTATGGGTGTAGGTACAATATATAATTTACTCATGTAGTGTGCTTAACTAAAGCGTTTTTCAACAAGGGCCATAAAGCGCTCTTCATATTCTTCTTTGCCGGCCCAGTCAGCATAATCGGGCTTAACAAGGTCGTCTATAAAATTGCGTGCCTCATCAAAATTGTTAAGTGTATTAAGCTGCGATATCACACGGTTAAGATCGTCTGCACTGCCGCCAAAAAGATTCTTTTCAAAAGCAATGCGGTCGTTTAAGCCCAGCGCTATGCTACGGCCCAGTGCAGTATTTATAGGCTTGGGCGCTTCTACAGGTTTTGGTACTTCTACAGGCTTGGCAGGTTCTGTTTTAGCAGGCTCCCACTCACGCCAGTCGCGTGCCGGTTCGGCAGGTTTTGGAGCTTCGGCTTTAGGTTCTTCCGCCTTTGGCTGTTCAGGGGCTGGGGTCTCGGCTTTTTTAGGCTCCCAGCTGCGCCAGTCGCTCGTTTCAGCAGGTGCATCAGCCTTAGGTGCATCACCGTCTTTTTTTATAAACTCAGGCTCTTTATAATCATGAAAATCTTCAAACGAGATTTCTTTTTGCTTTGCAGGTTCTTCGGTACGGTCAAAAGCAAACTGAAAGCCCACTTTAGCTGGCTCAACCGGGGTATCAGCAGCTGGCTCAATGGTTTTTATCTCGGCATCGGCCGCTTTTTCTTCTTCTTCCGGGGTACTCGCAGTTTCTTTTTCAAACACCGATGCCGCCGCAGCTTCCTCGGCTTTAATATCTTCGGCCGGTTTTTCCACCACAATTTTTATCTCGGGTTCTTCTGCCTGCTCTTCTTCTTCAACCTCAGGTTCTGGGGCTTCTTCTTTTTCTTCTTCCACAGCAGTTTCAGCCTCTTCTTCAGCCTCAGGCTCTTCCGGGGTTTCTCCTACCTCTTCTTCAGCTACTTCTTGTTCAGCACCTTCCTCCTTTTCAGTATCTTCTGTCGGGGTTTCTTCCTCAGTTTGATCTTCTTCTTTAGCAGGAGTATCTTCAGCCTTGGCCTCATCAGCTACTTCGCTCTCTTCTTCTGCCGAAACAGCTTCTTTACCGTCGCCCTCAGCGGCTACATCTTCATCACCTTTATCTTCTTTCTCCGCTTTTTCTTCTTTAGGCTTTTTTTCAGCTGCCTTTTTCTCGGCACGTGCCT
>JAZKDS010000401.1:0-5123 GCA_040387455.1 Bacteroidota bacterium | reverse complement strand
TCTTCTAACGCTTCCTGCTCGTTGCCATGCACTGCAGGCACCTCTTCAAGATCATAAATTTCCTCAAGGTTAAATACCGCCGAAGCACGCCCTATGGTAGGCTCGTTGCCCCCAAAATGGTCTTCCACAAATTTAAGCACGCTCAGCTTTTCATACAGCTTAAGGGTTTCCTGCTGCAACTGGTCAATATCGGCCCTGTTTTTAAGTTTCAGTATGCGGTGTGCAATGCTTATAAGCTCGGCTTCTAACTTTTTCTTCATAACTTTTAGAATAATAAGGAGTGGCGCAATAGTTTTTTAATAAATTTGTTTCAATACAAAGTAACACAAAACATTTGTGTTTTTATCCCTACAATTTCAAAATGTTTCTCGAAAATACCGTTAACCACAAAGAGCAATTTGGCTGGATAGAAGTTATCTGCGGGTCAATGTTTTCCGGCAAGACCGAAGAGCTTATCCGCCGCCTTAAACGCGCCCAGTTTGCAAAGCAAAAAGTGGAAATTTTTAAGCCCAGTATAGACACCCGCTACCACGAAGAGATGGTGGTGTCTCATGACGCAAACGAAATTCGATCTACACCCGTAACCTCGTCTGCCTCTATGAAGCTGCTGGCACAGGGCTGCGAAGTAGTAGGTATAGACGAAGCCCAGTTTTTTGACGATGGCATTGTGGCGGTATGCAACGAGCTTGCCAACAGCGGTATCCGCGTTATTGTGGCCGGCCTTGACATGGATTTTAAAGGCAACCCCTTTGGCCCCATGCCTGCCCTTATGGCTACCGCCGAATATGTTACTAAGGTACACGCTGTATGCACCCGCACCGGCAACCTGGCCAACTACAGTTACCGTAAAGCTGCCAGCAACAACCTGGTGCTGCTTGGCGAAACCGAAGAGTATGAGCCATTGAGCCGTGCCGCCTATTATGCTGCCATGCGTGAGCAGAGCATCCCTCCGCACGATAAAGAGGATGATAGGGCCGAGAGTTTGTAATTGCTACATCATGAAATATTTGTGCCTGCTGTTACTCATTATTATAGGGTGCAGCACCTCTAAACAATCATTTACTAGCGGTAACCATCAGGGCAACGAGTGGCTTATTCCAATTTCCCCTTCCGATACTTCTTATACAAACTACTTTAATGTGCAGCCCACAACCACTCCTGACGGTTGGGCCATAACCTATTGGGTTAAAAATGACACCACCCGCTTTACCGATGCCTATATACAATGGCAAAAGGGCGATGTAAAAAGGGTGTGGAAATATCCGCATGTGCTGGAGTTCCGCCCTTCGTTCCTGCCTACATTTATGACTGAGGATAAGTACTACATTTATATGGAGCACTGGTGCGCCACCGAATGCCAGGCCCTGCTTGTATTGCCTAAAAACGCGCATGAAAAGGCTGTTGACTTTGAAGATATTTTAGGACATGACATCCGTTTAGGACAAATTGTATATCGTATTCCTACCGAAACCGATGGCGAACTGGTTATAACAGCAACCGACCTTAAAAGGCAGGTTACAAAATCGGTTACATTTAAAAACAAGTATTATTCGCCCATAAATGCCATGCAGGATAGCCTTATCTTTAAAGGCGACCGTATAATTATAAACTGGGAGTTTTTTACTGAAGATGAAGTGAAAGAAACGCAGATTATTACGTTTTGAGGTAATTAGCCGATCTGTTAAAATGGAAAAACTAATCTTTAAAGTTACAGGTTTAAATAGTAATTTTACAATAAATTCTATTTAAACCTTGAGCATCTACACCCAAAACATAACCACCGCCCTTAGCGCCCATTTTAACGGCTCACAGCCCGATATGCAAATAGACAACGTGTCTATAGACAGCCGGTCGCTGCAAAACAACAACGGCACCTTATTTTTTGCCCTTGGCGGACAAAACAGAGACGGCCATCAGTTTATCCCGGCACTTATAGATAAGGGCGTGTGCAATTTTGTGGTGACACACATTCCGGATGGTACCCAGGGCAAAGCCAACTTTTATGTAGTGCAAAATGTGCTTACTGCACTGCAGGATTTCGCCATTTACTACCGCAGCCTTTATAATTTTCCGGTTATTGCCATTACCGGCAGCAGCGGCAAGACGATTGTAAAGGAGTGGCTCAACTACCTGCTGAGCCCCGATTATAACATTATCCGAAGCCCTAAAAGCTACAATTCTCAGGTGGGGGTTCCGCTATCTGTCATTGGCATTAACGAGCGCCACAACCTGGGTATTTTTGAGGCAGGTATTTCTACCGTGGCCGAAATGCAAAACCTGGAACCCATCATCCGCCCTGATATTGGCATACTGACCAACATTGGCACGGCACATGACGAGGGCTTTACAAACCGCACCGAGAAAATTACCCAAAAACTTAAGCTGTTTACAAATGCAAAGCTGCTCATCCTTCAAAAAAATGCTGAAGTGGAAGCCCAACTTCCCTCTCACATAAAAACCTTTACCTGGAGCTTTGAAGCCGGTGCCGATGTACAGGTAGCTAAAGTTCAGGAGCCGGGCAACACCTTGTTATCTATAGTTTATAATATAAGTGTATTTGATGTCCGCATTCCGTTTACCGATGATGGTTCTATAGAAAATGCCATCAACTGCCTGATGCTCATGCTGCATTTAGGCTACAGCCATGAAACAATTACCGACCGCCTAAGTGGCCTCTACCCGGTAGAGCTGCGGCTGCAGGTAAAGAACGGCATTAATGGCTGCACGCTTATTGATGACAGTTTCAGTTCTGACTACCAAAGCCTTAAAATAGCGCTCGACTTTTTAGAGCAACACAAAACACACCAAAAAACCACGGTTATACTATCGGATGTATTCCAGAGCGGGTTTGACACCGAGGTGCTGTATGGCAAGGTGGCAAAACTGCTGGCCAGCCATAACATAAGCCAGGTAATAGGCATAGGCGAAACCATAAGCCGCGCCCTGGCCGACTTTCCTAATTTCTATCTGTACACAACCACGCAGGAGTTTTTAGCACACTACCGTGCCACGTCATTCAGTAATGAAACCATTTTAATAAAAGGTGCGCGCAGTTTCCGTTTTGATGAGATTGTGGTGTTCCTGGAAGAGAAAACCCATGAAACGGTTCTTGAAATAAACTTAAACTCGGTTATCCACAACCTTAATTTTTACAAAAGCAGGCTTAAACCCACCACCAAAGTCATGGTTATGGTAAAAGCCTTTGGCTATGGCGCCGGCAGCTATGAAATTGCCAAAGCCCTGAGCCACCACAAAGTCGATTACCTGGGTGTGGCCTTTGCCGATGAGGGCATCGCCCTGCGCAACGCGGGCATCAATACGCCCATTGTGGTCATGAACCCCGAAAGTTCTGCTTTTACCGCTATGGCCGCTTATAATTTAGAACCTGAGATTTACTCTGCCCGAGAGCTGCGGTCGTTCATTGTAATGGCGCAGCAAAAAAACCTGAGCAACTACCCTATCCACATAAAATTAGATACCGGCATGCACCGACTGGGCTTTCAGCACAACCAGCTGACTGAGCTTATCGACCTGCTGCGCAACAACAACCTTGTTTCGGTCAAGAGCATCTTTTCGCACCTTTCGGCAAGTGACGATGTACAGTTTGCAGCTTTCACGCAAGAGCAGATAACCAAGTTTGAAGCAGGGTCTAACCAGATAATGCAGGAGCTTAACATCAACCCGCTGCGCCATATACTCAACACATCGGGCATTTACAATTACCCCGGGGCACAGTATGATATGGTACGCCTGGGCATAGGCCTGTATGGTGTAGGTAACGATGCTACCGAGCGCCAAAGCCTTGAAAACGTGGGCACGCTAAAAACCATTATATTACAAATTAAGGAAGTTCCGGCCGGAGACAGCGTGGGCTACAGCCGCCGCTTTATGGCCAGCCATTCAACTACTATTGCTACGCTACCCATAGGCTACGCCGATGGCATTCCGCGCGGGTGGGGCAACGGCAAGGGGTTTGTAACCATTCATGGCAAAAAAGCCACAATAATAGGCAGCATTTGTATGGATATGCTTATGGTAGATGTAACGGGTATTGACTGCCGCGAGGGCGACACAGCCATTATCTTTGGCAACAGCCCAAGCGTGGTAGAAATGGCCCAGGTACTGGGTACTATTCCGTATGAAATACTTACCAGTATTTCACAACGGGTTAAACGGGTGTTTTTTAAGGAGTAGGTAGCCTCTCCGCAGCCCTCTCCACACGAAGCTTTAGCCGAACTGGCGAAGCAAAGGAGAGGGAGTAGCTTCACTCAAATCCGGAAAGGAAAAAACAAATCACTTTTAACGCTCCTTCACAATCCGGTAACACCTTTTTCTTTAAAAAGTAGATTACTTTTTGTACCTTAGCTATTACCAACAATTATTTACAAAAGCATTTGGAAGTGCGGAAATTACAGAAGCAAAAACGTTGGAAGCATTAAGTCAGTTTACGGCAATGTTGATCTCAGCAGATTCTAAATATGATAAGGTGATGCGTAAAGAAGCAAATTATAGTTTTACTGAAAATGAAAAGATTGGTTACGCTATTTTTAAGCAAAGATGTAATTCTTGTCACACGGAGCCTTTATTTACCGATCAAAGTTACAGGAACAACGGACTAGCAATTAAGCCCAAAGACTTGGATCGATACCATTTTACCCATAACAATTCTGATATTGGTAAATTTCGTGTACCTACCTTAAGGAATATTGAAATTACAGGTCCATACATGCATGATGGACGTATTTATTCACTCAAAGAAGTGTTACAACATTATGTTGCAGGATTGGAGATAAATGGAAATCTAGATCAGCTTTTGAAGGCAGATGGCCAAATCGGAATTCCTTTAACGGCAACGGAACAACTCAGGTTAATCGACTTTCTTAAAACGCTGACCGATGTGAATTTCATCAATGATAGGCGTTTCAACAACCATTGATTTAGGGTTGTTTGGCAGTAAAAACATCTATTCTGGTAACGCGCATTACACTTCTTGCGGGTTTTTTATCTGCAGGTACAATTAAACGATAAGGTCCAAAATTAGCGGGAAGGTCTTCACCATCCATTTTGTTGGCTAAAATTATAGTGTTATCTGTAAAGGCGGGATCAATTTCCGGCAGGGCGAT
>JAZKDS010000400.1:3781-10244 GCA_040387455.1 Bacteroidota bacterium | reverse complement strand
CATTGTGGGCACCCGACAGATGACCAGCTATGGCGCCGATTTTTGCCGAAAGCTTATTGAAGACCTTGCCCCGCTTAACCCGGTTATTGTTAGCGGTTTTGCTTATGGCGTAGACATCCATGCGCACATTGTGGCTATGGAACACAACCTGCAAACCGTGGGTGTAGTGGCGCACGGGCTTAACCAGGTATACCCCAAGGTGCATAAAAGATACGTGGCAGGTATGGAGCAGAACGGTGGCTTTTTTACCGAGTTTTGGAGTACCAGCAACCCTGACAAAGAGAATTTTGTAAAGCGTAACCGTATTGTGGCCGGCCTGAGTGAGGCTACCATTATTATAGAAAGCGCCGAAAAAGGCGGATCTTTAATTACGGCTAATATGGCTAATGATTATAACCGCGATGTATTTGCCGTGCCCGGCCGTATTACCGATAAGTACAGTATGGGGTGCAACCACCTGATTAAAACGCAACGCGCCAACCTGCTTACCAGTGCTGCTGACCTTATTTATATGCTAAACTGGGAACTTGAAGAAAAGAAAACCAAGCCGGTGCAAAAGCAATTGTTTGTAATGCTGGAGCCCGAAGAGCAAAAAATATACGACTACCTGCTTAAAAACGGTAAAGAATTAATGGACATTATTGCCCTTAATAACGATATGCCCATTTACAGGCTGTCATCATTGTTATTAACTATGGAGCTTAAGGGTGTGATAAGGCCACTGCCGGGTAAGTTGTTTGAAGCTATTTAGCTTTAGATAACGGATAGCAGTTTTCAGGCAGCAGACAGATTCTCACACTGCTATCTGGCTACTCAAAACTATAAATATAGGCTTCCACGGCTTTTAGTTCTTTATCGGTAAAGGTTTTGGTGATGTAGAAATTGGTTTTCATTACGGCATACTGCTTAGGGTCTACAATAGGTTCGCCGTTGCCTTTTAAAAAGGTTACCATATCGCCTTTTTGCTCTTTATATATTTTACCGATGGTGCGTATTGCAGGGCCAATAGATTTTTCTTCGGGTTTGTGGCAGGTGTAGCAGTTGCCTTTGCCGTCAAAAATTTCCTGCCCTAATTGCTGTTGCGGCGTTAGTTTTGGTGCAGCGCCTTCATCGGGGGCAGTGCCGTTGTGTAACGATTCTTTTTTTTCTTCGCTTTTGCATGAAAAAAGAGCAAGGGCGGTAAGCAGTAGTAGTAATTGTTTCATTTTGTTTTATTCCGGTTTAAAACCGATACAAAAATAAGGGTTTTTGGTACAGGAGGAAATGGAATATCCGTTAAACCTGCAAGGTTTGAAAACCGTGCAGGTTTGGAATGCTGTATAATTAAAACCTACTCATTCAATATAATCGCAGCTTCTTTAGCAAAATATGTACTAATGATATCGGCGCCGGCGCGCTTAATGCAATGCAGCTGCTCAATCATAACCTTGTCATGATCCAGCCAGCCACGTTCGGCGGCGGCCTTAACCATAGCATATTCGCCCGATACCTGGTATACCGATACCGGTACATTAACGGCATTCTTTACCTCGCGTACAATATCAAGGTAGGCAATACCCGGTTTTACCATAACAATATCGGCACCTTCCTCTACATCATGCAGTGCCTCGCGAATGGCCTCAATACGGTTGGCATAATCCATTTGGTAGGTTTTTTTGTCTTTCGGCACTACCACATCGGCTTCTTTCGGGGCGCTGTCCAGCGCGTCCCTAAATGGCCCGTAAAATGACGAAGCATACTTGGCGGCGTAGCTCATTATGCCCACATTTTGGAAACCGGCGCTGTCCAGCCCCTGCCTTAATCGGATAACACGGCCGTCCATCATATCGCTTGGTGCAACAAAGTCGGCGCCGGCCTCAGCCTGCGAAACGGCCATTTTAACAAGGGCATCTACGGTTTCATCGTTAGCAATGTCGCCATTTTTTATAATACCGTCGTGCCCATAAATAGAATATGGGTCGAGCGCTACATCGGGCATTACTATCATTCCGGGTACGGCATCTTTAATGGCTTTGATGGCTTTTTGCATGAGCCCGTTAGGGTTCCAGGCCTCTTTACCTGTGTTGTCTTTAAGGTCTTCACTTACCTTAACATATATGTTTACGGCTTTTATGCCCAGGCTCCAAAGCTCTTTAACCTCTTTAACGGTAAGGTCTATAGAGCGGCGAAATATGCCGGGCATAGAAGATATGGGCACTTCTACATTAGTTCCTTCTGCAATAAACATAGGGAACATAAAGTCGTTTGGGGTAAGTATGGTTTCACGAACAAGAGAACGGATTGAGTCGTTTAGTCTTAACCTTCTATTTCTATGGATAGGATACATGCTGTTTAATTTGAGCGCAATAGGCGCAATATATTTATAATCAATTATTATTCTGATGGGCAACTGTCAACCGTCAACTACAACTTACCCTCAAATCTCTTCTTGGCCCTTTCAAAATACGCGGGCGCATCAAAACGGTAGCCTATAAAAAATGTACCATAACCCACGGCATCATTCATTTGTACATTGCTGCCGGAACCGTGGTCAAAAAATTGCACCCGCATGTTGAGGCCGCCAAACCACCGCTCGCCGTTATAGCCCGGCGCCAGGTGCAGCGATCCGCTGACAAGGAACGATGTAGAAGTGTTGTCATCTACCGTGGTGGTAAAGCCAGCACCTAAGGATGCCCCGCCCGAAAGCAGGAAGTTTTTGGCAATAACCCAGTTATAATAGTAGGCTGGTGCCAGGGCAACATCTATAAAATAGATTTTTTCGCCCATATCAGGCACTTTTTTGCCGTTGAGCTCAGTATAGTAATACGATAAAGTGGGAGCAAACGTACCGGCGCTCTTTAGCTGCTTTGCATTTTGAAATGCCGTTGCCTTAAACGAAAAGTTGGGGTTAAACATGAACGATGTGCTGCCGCCAATCTTAAGCGATTTCAGTTCGGGCAGGTATATGTTGGCATCGCCGGTTTCAAGCGACATCCCTTTTTGGTAAATATAATCAAACCGCTGCATTACCCTGCCGGGGAAAAGGCTCAGGTTGAACGAATTCATCTTAGAGTCCTTGTTGTCTTTGTTATCCATAAGAAATATGGGAGTGACGCCCAGGCTCAGCGATACAAACTCATACTGGGCAGTGCCGCCTATTGTGGTGCGGATGTTAGGCACAACGTCTACCCGCATGTTCTCGGCTGCATAAAACAGCGAGAAGTTATTTATGGTGCTCATGCTAAAAGCCTGTACAGAAAGCTTGCCCTCAAACTCTTCATAATAGGCATCCTGAAGGCTGTCGGTTTGGGCAAAGCACCCACCGGCCGTAAAAAATGCTGCTATAACGTGTTTTATACCCATGCTTTAGGATTAGCTAATATGTTAATCAGTCGTTCTTCTTCACTTCCCGGTTCAGGGTGATGGTCATACACCCACTGCACATGGGGCGGAAGGCTCATTAAGATGCTCTCTATACGCCCGTTGGTCTTAAGGCCAAAAAGCGTACCCTTATCGTGCACCAGGTTAAACTCTACATAGCGCCCACGACGAATTTCCTGCCAGGTGCGGTTTTCAGTAGTATATTCTAAATCTTTACGGCGTTCTACAATAGGCACATAGGCTTTAAGGAAGCTGTTGCCCACCTCGCTTACAAAATTGTACCAGTCCTGCATGCCGAAGTTTTCGGTAGCCTTACAATGGTCAAAAAACAGGCCGCCAATGCCACGCGCTTCGTTGCGGTGGGCATTCCAAAAATACTCATCGCACTGTTTTTTAAATTTGGCGTAAAATTCCGGGTTGTGTTTATCGCACGCCGTTTTGCACGTTTGGTGAAAGTGCTGTGCATCCTGGTCAAACAGGTAGTAGGGGGTTAAATCCTGGCCGCCGCCAAACCAGCTGTCTACCGTGTTACCCTGCTTATCATACATTTCAAAATAGCGCCAGTTGGCATGCACCGTGGGCACCATAGGGTTTTTAGGATGAATAACAAGGCTGAGCCCACAGGCAAAAAAATCTACATCGCCCACGCCAAAGTATTGCTGCATGGCCGGGGCAAGTGCACCATGAACGGCAGATATGTTTACGCCGCCTTTTTCAATCACGGCACCGTTTTCTATCACGCGGGTACGGCCACCACCACCTTCGGGGCGTTGCCACACATCTTCTCGAAATTTTGCCACACCGTCAACGGCTTCGAGCCCGGCGGTAATGGTATCCTGTAATTGCTGTATGTAAGCGTAAAATGTATCTTTCATGGTTATGTGTAAAGCGGTTATAACCGTATTAAAACGCCTTTGCGTTTTACAATATTTTTATAATCCCACTGGATGGTGGCCGCTTTGGTAAGCCAACGTTTAATATCTTCGGTATTTACGTGGCTCACATCGGTATACCCAATGGCGGCATCTTTAAATTTTTGCCCGTGAAGGTTCAGCTTTTCCTCGTCGAATGACTGTCCGCTCCAAAACATGAGCCTTACATGGTTTTTCAGTTTACTGTAGCCCACAATGGGGTTACCGTCTAAAAACCATACCGGGTGCGCATGCCATATTTTGTTTTCGGCACCGGCCAAGTTTTGAGTAATGGTTTGCGCCAAAAGGTTTGCAATGGCGGTATCGCTATCGGTAAGTGCGTTATTGTAAGCTTTTATGTCTATACTATACTCCATAATAATCAGATTTTAGTAATCCAAAATATACTATATCTTCTAATATACCCTGGCCGTTTTTAAACTCCCGGCGTAAAACACCTTCCTGTACAAAACCATTTTTAAGGGCTACTTTTTGGCTGGCGGTATTTATGGTTGAGGTACAAATGTATACCTTGTTCATGCCCAGTGTATCAAAGCAAAAAGCCAGTGTGTTTGCTACAAGTTGTGTGGTAATGCCACGACCCTCAAAATCTTTATCTATAAAGTAGCCAAACTCGCATTTGTTGATGTGTCGGTCTATGTTTTTTATTACCAGATAGCCTATCAGCTTTTGTGAGGTACTATCACGAAGGTAAAAATAGTAATAGGTGGCGTTTTCCTGATTTTCGGCGGCCTGTAATAAAAACGCAACAGTAGCCGGAAAGTCTTTACAGTTACCAAGTGTACCTGGAAACGTTTTAGCAATATGCTGCCTGTTGCGCTCTATAAGCTCATAAAATTCCTCGGGTAGGATCTGGGCAATGCTATCGGTTTTCCAGGTTTTCATTATTTTAGCGCATTTAGCTTATTCATAATCTCAAATGAAAACGTGCCACTCTCTGCCTGGATATAATTGTATAGCGCGAATGCTTTTTGTTTCAGATCTTCATATCCTGCCTTTGCAGAAAGCTGTACCAGCACATCAGCAAACTGCTGTATGTTGGCCCAGTCTAACTTATATTTCACTAAAAAATCGGCCAGTTCTTCTACAGGCATTTCTTTTAGCTGGTCAGCATTAAGGAAAAATACTTTAAGCACATTATTTACGGCATCGTCATTCCACCCTTCCGGCACATGGGTTAGTGCCATAAGGCGTTGCAGCGCTGTATTGATGCGCTCGTTGTGTTCATCGCGAAGGCTAAGGCTTAGTGGCATATTTTTTAGTTTTCAGTCGCAGTCCCAATTTTCAGTTTGAGTGAAGCTACTGCCTACTGTCACTGAACACTGCCTACTTTAGCGGTACTCCTTAACCGCGTCTATAAACGCTTTGGCATGGTCTACCGGAATGTGCGGTAAAATGCCGTGGCCTAAATTTACAATATAATTGTCTTTGCCAAATTCATCAATCATTTGGTGTACCATTTTTTTGATGGTTGGTATGGGACTTAGTAAACGGCTTGGGTCAAAATTACCCTGCAGCGTAATGCGGCCGCCACTCAGGTAGCGCGCATTGCGTGCGCTGCACGTCCAGTCTACACCCAGTGCCGAAGCCTTGCTCTGTGCCATATCGCCCAGGGCAAACCAGCAGCCTTTGCCAAACACAATAACATGCGTTTCAGGAGCCAGTGCCTCTACAATCTGGTTGATGTACTTCCAAGAAAATTCCTGGTAATCTACCGGGCTTAGCATGCCGCCCCAGCTGTCAAATATCTGTACGGCATTAACGCCGGCTTTTACTTTTTCTTTAAGGTAGGCTATGGTGGTATCGGTTATTTTTTGCAGCAACACGTGCGCCGCTTCCGGCTGGCTGAAGCAAAAGCCCTTGGCCGTATCAAAACTTTTAGAACCTTTGCCTTCTACGGCATAGCAAAAAATTGTCCAAGGGCTACCGGCAAAACCTATTAAAGGCACTTCGTCGTTCAGCATTTCTTTGGTAAGCTTTATGGCATCCATAACATAGCCCAAAGTTTCGTGGATATCCGGAACGATAACGCGCTCTACATCCTGCACGGTGCGGATTGGGTTGGGCAAAAACGGCCCCACGCTTTCTTTCATCAGTACCTCAATGCCCATGGCCTGCGGCACTACTAATATATCGCTGAATAATATGGCAGCATCCGGACCCACAATACG